>JAGOEF010000141.1 GCA_017997855.1 Bacteroidales bacterium | reverse complement strand
CCTCTCGAGAGGGGAAATTGTGTGAGGAGAACGGTTGATGTGAAAAAGGAAAATGGGTTGATGAAGATTTGATGATTTGAGATTTTAGATTTTAGATTGAAGATTTATTGATTTTAGATTACTATTTATAAAGCTATGACGAAGAAAAAGTGGGTGTGAGTGATGAGATTTGGAAATACACACCACCTGCCCCCTCTCGAGAGGGGAAATTGTGTGAGGAGAACGGTTGATGTGAAAAAGAGAAATGGGTTGATGGAAGATTTGATGATTTGTGATTTGAGATTTTAGATTTTAGATTTCAGATTTATTGATTAAAGATTTTGAGATTTGATGAATTTAGATTTGAGATTTGTTACAGGAATTTTATAAAAACATCATTACATTTGCACGAACGAGTTGGCATTATGTGGCTGTGTGTGATAGTGATTATAATAACTTCGGTTTATGCGGGAACCATTCTGTACCTGCGTTCCGGCTGGCTGCGCACCCAACTATTAAGAAAGCCTGAGAGTTGTGATATTCAAAAATCGCTGAGCATTATTGTTGCTTTCAGAAACGAAGAAGCGAAATTGCCTTTGCTCATTGAATCGCTGGTGAGCCAGTCGTTGCCTGTTTCGGGTATTATTCTGGTGAACGATCATTCGACCGACCAATCCGTTCAGATTGCCGAAAAATTGATTAGCAGTCACAAAAACATACGCTTACTTCACCTGCCCGATGGCATTGAGGGAAAGAAAGAAGCCCTGCGCTTAGCAGCCAGAGAAGCCGATGGCGATTATCTGTTGTTTACCGATGCAGATTGTAGTTTTGGTTCCGACATGGCCCAATCGATGCTGGAGTGTGCCCTGACAACAGGGGCACCGATGGTGAGTGGTCCGGTGTTATTCAGCGAAAACGGTAGTTTCTTCCAACGCTTACAACAACTTGAGTTTTTAAGTCTGATTACCACCGGTGCCTGCGGAATCTCGAAAAACAGGGCAATCCTCTGTAACGGAGCCAACATGATGGTAGAACGCGGATTATACTTAAAGTACTCCGAAAATCAGGGAAAATCGCGAAGTTCGGGCGACGATATTTTTCTGCTGCACACCCTCAAGAAAACGCAGCGTATAGCCTTTTGCTACGACAAAAAAGCAATAGTTACCACTGCCCCGGCTTCTGATTTTGCCGAATTCGTGTCGCAGCGGATTCGCTGGGCTTCAAAAACCGGATCATATCACGATGCCGACAGTCTGATACTCGCGGGCATCACCTTGCTGGCAAGTGTTTGTCTGTTGACCTCTGCCATTGTTTCGATTGTAATCCGCGATGCCGGAGCCTGTTTTTTCATTGTTTTCACCATGAAAACATTAACGGATGCATTGTTTCTTCAACCTGCAATACAGTATTTTTCGATGCAACATCTTTACAAATATATCATTCCGCTGGCGCTGATTTACCCTTTCTATTATCTGGGAATCGGGCTTGCTGCATTAGTAAAAAAACCAAAGTGGAAGAACCGAAAAATAACTTAGAGAATGGAAAAGATACTCATTGATCTCCGAAGCGACACAGTAACCCTTCCAACACCGGGCATGTTGAAAGCAATGATGGAAGCCCGTGTGGGTGACGACGTTTTTGGCGACGACCCGACTGTAAAAGCCCTGGAAAAGAAGTTATGCAATATGTTTGGCATGGAAGCGGCTGTGTTTTGCCCATCAGGGACTATGGCCAACCAGATTGCAATAAAAACGCACACAAAACCCGGTGATGAACTTATCTGTGATGAGTCAGCACATATTTACAGGTTCGAAGGCGGCGGAATCGCGCTTCATTCGGGTTGTTCGGTGCGTCTGATACAAGGCAACCGCGGGCGTTTCACCATCGAGGATATCAAAATCAATGTAAACGACCCGTTCAACGAACATTTGCCACACACCAGCCTGGTAGCCATCGAGAACACCAGCAACCGAGGTGGAGGTAGTTGTTACGATTACAACGAGCTGCTGAAAATGTCGGAATGGTGTCACCAAAACAAACTGGCATTTCATCTTGATGGTGCACGCATTTTCAACGCCATCACAGCCCGTGGCGAATCGCCGGAACAGTATGGCCGTATTTTCGATTCCATTTCGGTTTGCCTGTCGAAGGGACTCGGTGCACCGGTTGGTTCTGTACTATTGGGCAGCAAGGAATTTATTTTTCAGGCACGGCGGTTTCGCAAGGCTTTTGGCGGCGGTATGCGGCAATCGGGATACCTTGCAGCTGCCGGAATTTACGCCTTAGAGCACCACATCAACCGCCTGGCTGACGACCACCGTCGCGCTGCTATATTAGCCCAAACCCTGGCTGAACTGAAATATGTAGATTATGTACTTCCTGCTGAAACCAACATTGTGATTTTCAAATTGAAAGATGTCATACCGGCAAGTAAGTTCGTGAATACACTCATGGAATCGGGTATTGCTATGGTTGAATTTGGTCCCCAGCAAATCAGGGCCGTGTTGCATTTGGGTATTGACGATACGCAACTCGACAGTGTATGCAATTTACTGCGTAAGATGTAAGCAATTTCAGTGAACGGCTAACGGCTGTTGTCAGATCAGAATTTCAGGCTCAGTCCTCCCAGAAAATTAATTCCGGCCTGCGGGTAATAGTAGGCCCAGGTTTGTTCAGTGCCTTGTTCATACCATAATCCGCCATAGGCATTGCTCGAATATTTCACATCGAAAATATTGTTTACAGCCAGACGCAATGCTATTTCGCCTTTTTTACCGGTTATAATAACATAGTCAAATTGAAGGTTGTTCAGAAAATACGGGTAAAGCTTTCGGTTCTGACTCATGGTGTTATCAAAATATTGAGCCCCGACATATTTCGCGGTCCAAGCTGCGGTGAAGTTTTTAAACGCCTTCCATTGCAAGATAAAAGAACCTGACAACGCCGGGGAATAGGCAATGTCGGTTTCGCCTAAAAGCACAGGCAGGTATTGCTCGTCCCAGTTTTCATCGTAGAAAGCTGCCCATTGGGTAAAATTCCTGATTTTATTCCGGCTAAGGGTAATATTGGTGCTAAAACTGAGTTTATTGGCAACAGTCACACCTCCACTGAGTTCAATACCCAAGCGGTAGCTTTCGGGCACATTGGTCATAATATCGTAACCCACCGAGTTCTTTTCACCGGTCGGAATAATCTGATCCACATAATCCATATAATACAGGTTTGCCGAGCAGAACAGTTTTGAGGTAACAAACCTCCATCCTGCTTCATAATCGTAGAGTATTTCGCGCTTAGGCTCTCGCAGCGGGTCTCCCACTGCATCTTCGAAATTTGCACGGGTGGGTTCACGATGCCCGACGGCAAACGACACATAAGCATTCATGTGGTTGGTGATGTCGTAAAACAAACCGGCTTTGGGGTTAACAAAATTATATCTATGCGTCTGGTCAAGTTGTTTTTGAGATCCGTCGGGCATTAAATCGTCGTCGTTTCCGGCCATATCGTATAGTATAAAACGGTATTGAATATCGCCATACGCGCTGAGGTTATCGCTAATGTCATAATTGATTTTCAAATAGTTACTCACATCGGTTTTAACACCGGTGTTACGGTAGTATTCATGGTTTATTTCGCTTTGATACGCCGTACGCATCCAGATAATATTTCCGAAATGGTTTCCGTCGTAGCGGTTTGCAGCCCCACCCAGTACGGCATGCAGTCTGGCTCTGTTCAGGCTTAACGAATAAGTTCCCCCATAAAAATCGTTTGCCATCATTTTCCTTATAATCATATCGCTCAACGAATCGAATGCGAACCCATATTCCGGCAAAAACTGATCCTGTTCGTATTGTTCATAGTATCCGTTGCCACGCGTATAATGCAGGGCAGCGTTTACATTCAGGTATTTGCCAAACTCTCCCGAATACAACAGGTGATAATGTGTCTGCCGGTAGTTGTCAGTTTGCCCTTCGTAGTAGCGCAATACCCCTGCCTCATCGTAGTATTCACCAGCCGGATTGTACCGCCGGTTTGTGTTCAGGCTGTCCTTTGGCACTCCCCACCAGCTGATGCCGGTTCGTTCCTTTCCGTAAATAATATTTGCCCTTATCAGGTTATGGCGATTGCGCCAGGCTCCCGATACAAAAAACGAAGCATGATCGGAACCTGAATAGTTAACATATCCGTCGCTGTTTAGCTTCGAAAGCCGCATGTCGAACGAAAATCCATTATCCATGATTCCGGTTCCTGCCGTGAAATTCTCCTTAAAAGTATTGAAACTACCACCAAAAAACTGCAGACCCGCATAGGGTTTGTTTCCGGTAACATGAGTTTCGAAATTCAGGGTTGCACCAAAAGCTGCCGAGCCATTACCCGAAGTACCCACGCCACGTTGTATCTGGAGGCTGCTGACCGAAGATGTAAAATCGGGCATATTTACCCAGAAAATACTTTGCGATTCGGCATCATTCAGGGGAATACCGTTCACGGTAACATTGATGCGGGTAGCATCGGTACCCCTAACCCTGAAATTGGTATATCCTACACCATTACCGGCTTCGCTGGTGGCAATAAACGAGGGGGTAAGCTCGAGCAAATTTGGAATATCAGCAATACTGTTTCGCTGTGCCAATTCATCGGCATCAATGTTCACATAGGCTGTAGGCGATTTTACACCGGCACGTGTGGCACTCACCACCACTTCGTCGGTAAAAATACTTCTGGGCATCAGGCTTATGTTAATCTGATCGCCACCTTGCTTTGCCTCGGCAGTAATCTCGGTAGTTTCGTAACCCATATAACTCACTACCAAAACATAGTTGCCGGGTTTCAGATTGAGCGAAAATGCACCGTTGGCATCGGTTGAAACACCTGCCGATGTACCCTTTACCAATACATTGGCTGTTTTCAAGACTTTGTGGTTTTCGTCGGTGACCACCCCCGTAATTGATTGCGAAAAAATAGCTGTAGATGCCATAACGCAGATACTGAGTAATAAAATCAACTGTCTCATTCTACAAAAAATTTAAGTTAGACACATCGTTTTATTCCAGCCAAAGCTTATAGCCAAATACAACGGTGAAAAGATTGCCTGTTTCCCTACGCCGGCATTATCCGGATCAGGTTCAAAGGGTATAATCTCAGCCGTTTTTTGGCACCCCTGTCTAGAAAATAACAGGACAAAGATAATATGTTTTATTCCAACGAAAACTGTTATAAAAAAGTAAAAACAAAAAAAACAGTAGTTTTGCTCCCGTTTCAACATATATCTGTTTGTGCATCAATGCGATGCGACACTTTTCAATTTTAGTTTATCACAACCCCGACCAAGTTTGCAACGAGGTCGTGTTTAAAC
>JAGOEF010000140.1 GCA_017997855.1 Bacteroidales bacterium | reverse complement strand
GGACGGCAAACTGAGCAGTGGCAGCGAAGCCGCTCCGGGCGTGTATTTCTACATCATCAAGGCCAAGGGCATCGACGAAGTGGAATACGACCTGCAGGGACCGTTCCACCTGATGAGGGAAAAATAAAAAAATGTAAAAAAAAGTGCTGCCAAAATGTTTTTGGCAGCACTTTTTTTTAAGAGTCAGACAACTATTTTAATTACTCACGTGTCTTCATTTTGCTAAAGCATGCCGGACAACGATAGATTAATCAGGCAATGTCAGAAAAAGTCGAGAAAGGCTTTTGATGAGCTCTATCGTAATTACTCCGGTCTGGTTTTCGGAATTTGCCTACGATATACCCGAAACCGTGCTGAGGCAGAAGATCTTTTACAAGATTGCTTTATAAAGGTGATTCAGAAAATCGATGATTTCGGCTTTAAGGGTTCTTTTGAAGGTTGGATACGGCGGATTGCTGTAACCACAGCACTCAACAAACTCAGGGCAGACAAGCAGATGATGGTAAGCGAAATCGATGAAAATCTGGTTCTGGTTGACGATTCGGAATCAGCATCGGTAGCTTCCAAACTGAATGCAGACCAGCTTGTCGAGATTATCAATTCGCTGCCGGTGGGATATAAAACGGTTTTTAACCTGTATGTAGTTGAAGGATATCGCCACAAGGAAATTGCGGATATGCTGGGTTGCTCCGAGAACACATCAAAGTCGCAGTTATTAAAGGCAAAAAAAGCAATTATCGAAAGATTGAATTTATTGAAAGAAAATGATGAAAGAGAATTTTGAACATATTTTTAAGGACGCACTCGAAGGATATTCGAAACCGGCTCCGGACTATGTCCTCAATAATTTGAGGACGCACTATCCGAAGCAGGGTTTCGCAGATTTTGTTTCGTTGAATGCTGCTAAAATTGCCGTAATTTCAGCAATTATAGTAACCGGAATTATTACCGCTATTTTGTTGATTAACAATAGCCCCTCTCAGAATCAGAAAACATCTCAAGCTGTTGCTATCGAGGGTAGAGATGTTAGTCTGGTTCCCATGTTAACCGAAAACCTACCCGGCCAGATTCCATTGAACATTGCTTCAATTCCGGTCTTCAAAAATGTTCCCGTGCAAACATCCGTTCCTTCGGTTGTAGATGCCGGTGTTTTTATTACAAACGATACTACCCTGTGCGCTGATTATATGGACTTGCCATCAGGGATTGATCCGGCGAAAATGAGTCATAGTCAGGCTGTAAATATCGAAATCAGACCCGATGGTATGATGAGGGTTTCTGCCGAACGTCCGGGTGTTTATTACCTGAAGTATCGTGACGAAAATGCTACTTCCATTTTGGTGGACTCGATGAGAGTTTGTTTTGCAGCAACAGTTCGTCCAAGTATCACCGTGGTTGATGAAATGAATTGTCCGGGTGATGCACTTACCCTGAAAGTAGAAACCGAAGACTCGAAAAATCTGAAATGGAATGCGGCAGGTGCCAGTATCGAAAAAATGAATAATTCTGAATATCGGTTTACATGGTCTCGTTACGAAGGGCAGCATCTTACGATTACAGCAAGTTCCGGCAACCGGTATTGCGATTGCAGTTCTTCACTGAATGTTACCCTGCCAAGCGAAATTTCGGTTAATACTTCGGTAAAAGCCGCAACCTGTAGCATGGCGAATGGGGAAATCAGTATTATATGCAATAATGATGATGCTGTATTCTCGATGGTAGGAGGTGAGAGCAATTCAAGCGGAGAATTTAAAAACCTGGCAGCCGGGAAATATCATGTTTTGGTGAGCTACAACGCCACTTGTCATGAATCTATTCCGGTAACGGTGAATGATAACAAAAAACTGAACGCCGATTATCAGTATTCACTCAACAAAGAGAACCCATTGCAGGTAAGCTTCGAAAACAGGACTACCATAGATAACCGCTCGTATTCACGCTTCAGCGATATGAGTTTTATTTGGTTGATTGACGGTGAAACAATGTACGGTGAAAATCCAACGGTGTTGTTTGATGCAGGTGGCGATAAACAAGTTTCACTTATTGCCTCATATGGGAATACATGCTTCGATACGGTGCGCTACACAGTCAGGGTATACGACGAAAAATTGTTGATTCCGAATATTTTCTCACCCAATGGCGATGGTATTTCCGACCTGTTTACTGTGAAAGCCGATAATACCGTTTCGTTCAAAGCCGTTATCACCAATACCCGCGGAGAGGTTATCTATCAGTGGACAAACCCGGCAGGTGGTTGGGATGGCCGTATTAATGGTGTCAATCAGGCAGCCGAGGGTGTGTATTTCTACATTATTTCGGCAGAGTTTGTTTCGGGGAACACCATCGAAAAACGGGGAGCCTTAAATCTGGTACGCGATTAGGGTTTTACAAACTGACCGATAAATAATGGCGTGTTGCTGTTGTTCTCTTTCAGAATAAAAATAAAAGGTTCGTTTGCAATAAAATATACCGTTCGGTCGAGGTCGTAATGATTGGCCGATGAAGTGGTTCTCATTACTATGGCGGTTGCTGCGGCAGCTTCGGTACCCTTTTCGTCAACCTCAAAAAATACTTTCTGCAATACCTTGTCAATGGTTAAATCGTTAAACTCGCTGATGCCCGAAAAATTGGCACTTCCCGAAAATGCATCTTTCATACCTTTTTCGCGCAATGGATCGCTCAGCGAAAATGTTGTCTCAATTTTAAACTTAGGTATCTCCATGTGCACTTCACGTCGCTGCATTCCATCGAGAATTGCCTGATATCCGGCAGCATCAGGAACAAATGCATTAATCCCTTCTTTCGTCATGCGGTTGGGCTTGATTATTACCAGCGACAGTTGCTGACTGGTGTATGGCAATTCGATGGCACTTACTTTATCATCTTTGTAATAACGGATGCCATCCTGTTTTTTTATCATAAATTCCGTCGATTTCTTTTCGCTGTCCGATATATTGAAATCCTTTACCTGATTGAGTTTTGGGTCGAAAGCATATTTCCATTTCGATTTGATATAGATGGCATTCACGAGTACCATTTTGGTAGATTCATCCAATAAACCCACCGGAATCAGATTTTTTATCTTGTCCATGGTCATTTTTTCGACCCATTTATTGATATGCTCAGTAACCTGTGCCGGCGAATGCATAAAGTCGACATTTTCGAAAGCCCCGGAATAATGTGTATTGATGATGTTGCGGTACGAATCAAGAACCCGGTAGGTATTTTCGATAAATATCCGGTTAGCCAGATTGAATTGAAGGGCCGTGTCGTTGCCCATGGCATTCAGGTTCCGGTAGAATGCATCGAATTCTTCATGAAATGTGTTGTAATCCTTCGTAAAATGCAATACCTGACTCATTTCGTTGTAGGTGTTTTCGCGGGCGCCACTATATACCATGGCCAGTGCTACATTAAGTGATACCGGTGAGAAGCAGATGTTTTCGTTGGATTTCTCCGTTGTAATATACTTGAAGAAATCGAAACCAAACCAAGTCATACCCTGCGTAAGATTTTCTGTAGCTGCCATTGTGTTCGTATTGGCAGCTGTTTCATTTACGGGGTTTTGGGTTGCAGGTGTCGTTTGAGTTTGCTGTGCCGGTTGCCCCGGTAAAGGGCTTGTTTCGGTGACAGAACTGGTTTCTTTTTTTGTTTTACAGGAGGTGATGGCCAATAAAACGGCTACGATAAAAATGATATATGCTTTCATATCTATTGTTTTATTATTGAAAACGAAAATGTCAAGATGTATGCCATCTTTAGGCTAAAAGAATTTTACCATCAAAAACATGTTGGGCTGCACCGCGCAGGGTTATCCGGGTATACAAATCACCATTTCGGTAAAAACTTACATTCAGATTACCACCCGGAGTATTCAGGCTGATGTCTCCCTCGGTTTTATTGCCTGAGAAGGCAACACACAGCGCGCTGGCTACGGCTCCGGTTCCGCACGAAAGGGTTTCGGCTTCAACGCCTCTTTCGAATGTTCTTACAAAAATATTACCGGGTTGGTTTTCGACAAAGTTTACATTGCATCCACCGGGAGCAAAGCGCTGACTGTGCCGTAACTGACGACCTTCGCTTTCAACGTCAATTTGCGATACATTTTCGCGGAATACAACAAAGTGGGGGGAGCCTGTGTTCAGAAACCATCCATCGCCTAAATTTTCGGGTATGCGTGTATCGGACATACGTAGCGAAATGATAATGTTTTCTTCGATACTCGCCTCATGCAGCCCGTCGACGGCTTCGAAAACGGCATGGCTTTTAATAATTCCTAAGCGCGATGCAAAGGCGGTAATGCAACGGCCACCATTCCCACACATGCTGCCTTCGTTGCCGTCGGAATTAAAATATTGCATGGCAAAATCGTATGTCTCCGATTTCTTCAATAGCATCAGACCGTCGGCACCAATTCCGAACCGCCGGTGGCACAGATGTGCAATGTGTTCATTCGACAATTTTACCCCGTGACTGCGTGCATCAATCAGGATGAAATCATTGCCGGTACCATGATATTTGCTGAATTGTATTTCCATAAAAAAATGTTAAAAACGCTGAGGTTAAAATCAAAAACGGAACCTGAAACGTTAAATCTTCGTAAATGTACGCAAATTTAAAATATTCAATATCATGTCGAACGAAAGCAATATGAAAACAAAAAGATTCTTGACCGGTTTTCTTTCCGGTATGGCAGGTGGAGCCATGATATTATTGGGTGCTGCCCTCGTATATAAAGTCATGGCCGACAACAATCAGAAAAAACATTTTCTGGTTCAGCAATACGAAGACTTTAAGGAGCAGGCACCTGTTCACCCTGTGTCAATGAACCAGTCTCTTCCGGTAGCAGCCCCCGATTTTACGATGGCTGCCGAAAAAGCGGTGAATGCAGTGGTGCATGTGCAAACTCAGTTCAATGCACCCAACTACACCTTGTACGACTATTTGTTTGGAACAACGCCGCGCTATTCTACACCGGTTATGAGTTCAGGGTCGGGTGTTATTTTGTCGCCGGATGGATACATTGTAACCAATAATCATGTAATAGCCGAAGCAGAGGTTATTCAGGTGATTCTTAACGACAAGAGAATGTATGAAGCCCGCGTTATCGGTAAAGATGCAACCTGCGACCTGGCCTTGCTGAAGATTGAAGAAACCGAATTGCCTTGTATTCCTTACGGTGATTCCGAAACAATTCGTGTAGGCGAATGGGTGTTGGCCGTAGGAAATCCTTTTAACCTGACCTCTACGGTTACCGCCGGAATTATCAGTGCCAAAGCCCGTAACATCAATATTATGGAGCAAAACATGAGTATTGAGTCATTCATTCAGACC
>JAGOEF010000139.1 GCA_017997855.1 Bacteroidales bacterium | reverse complement strand
GCTACATTCAGAAAGGCAGTAAGGCAACGAATCTGATTTATTCGCCACGCCCTTTCTACAAGGCTGCACTCGATTACATAGAAATACCGTTTTTATTCAGTTTCAGGCCGGTAAAGTTGAAAATACCGCCAACCATCGACCTGAAATTCAATCAACGGCTTCATTTACAAGCCGGGCTTTCGCTGGGATACCTGCTTCACGCCACCGAGGATGAAGGCAGCGGCCCCAACGAAGCCACATTTGCATTTCGTAAAATCGAAATCGGGGCACATGCCGGAATAACCTGGTATTTTGGACCGCATTGGGCACTAGACTACCGTTTTTCTTACACAGTGCTACCCATCAGAGGATTTCCGCAGGTTTCCGATTTATACTATTGGGTACGCTGGGAATTCAATCGGGTGCAGACATTTTCGCTGTTATATGAATTTTAATATGCCACAAAAACAATCCATAGTTATAGCCATTACCGGAGCCAGCGGAAGTATTTACGCCAAAATGCTGATTGAGTCACTGCAAAAGCTTCGGGAGCAAGTGGAGATTTCTAGACTGGCCGTTGTATGTTCCGAAAAAGGAAAAGAAGTGTATGCTTACGAAACAGGCAATCCGGTGACGGCACTTGCTGATGTAAAACATTTTGCAAACAACGACTTTTTTGCACCCTTCGCGTCAGGCTCTTCAAACTACGATTCTATGGTAATTGTACCATGCAGTATGGGTACCATGGGGCGTATTGCACATGGGGTTTCCGATAGTTTAATTACGCGTGCTGCCGACGTCATGCTAAAGGAAAGGAGGAAGTTAATTTTGGTTTTAAGAGAAACGCCCTACAACCTGATACACATAAAGAACATGGAACTGCTTTGCCTTGCAGGGGCTGTGATTTGTCCGGCAAGTCCATCGTTTTACTCAAAACCTACGGATATAAATGAGTTGTGTAAAACCGTTGTTGAACGTATAATTTCACTCCTTGATATTCAAAATGAAAAATTTTCGTGGGGATGTTTTTAAAAACAAACAAATTCACTATTGTTTTGTTTTATTATATATATTTGTAACCGAAATCATTAATGTTTAATTAAATTTTGAAAAAATGAAAGCTTTAAAAATTTTCGCATTTGTAGCCGCCGCAATTTTCGCCATGAGTAGTTGTACCGAAGATCCTATTCCTCCAACAATTACATGGGAAGGTAACATTTCGCAGTACCACAATCCTGCCGAAGGCAATTACAACCACCAAATTGCACTTACCGTTACTGCTGAAGCCGGTATCAGCGAATTTACCATCTGGAAACACGTGTATGTAGGTTCCGATGTTACCCCGACCATTGTTGAAGGTCCTGCAGGTTTTGTTGATCAGACCAGCTACACTTACACTTTAGACATTGCTCTCACTGCTGCTGATTTTCAGGGTGGAGTAACGAAAATTGTTTACGAATTTGTTGTAAAAGACAAAAACCTGACCGAAGAATCGGAAGAATTCACTTTGTTTGTTGACGAAGCTTACAATGTAACTTTTATTGTGAACGATGGTCAGGGCAATGCTGTTGCCGATGCTATTGTTACTTTTGGAGAAACAGTTAACACTGCAAACGATTATGTATTTGAATTTGTAGCTCCCGAAACTTATACTTATTCTGTAACCAAAGCTGGTTATCAAGATTTGAATGCGGCTGATTTCGTTCTTGATTCAGACACCACCATCACTGTAGTTCTGCATAAGCTTTTATCGGCTTATTCTAACAATGTTCTTATTACCCAAAGCGTAACCTCGACGTATGCAACCTACAATGATGTTCGCGTGTCAGAAACCGAGAATACAACCATTGGTGTAAAATATCACACCAATACTACAAATACTATTGTAATCAAAACTACCACCAATTGCGAAGGCTGGGTTCTTGTTGACAACGACACCTTCACTACCCTTGATGAAATCATTGCAGCCTATGCCGCCGGAACCCCGGTTACTGAAACTGAACTTCAATACGATTACAACAGCAAAACCTATGCAGCCAAATACTTCATTTCGAAAGTTGATGGTGCTTACCTGTTAGTAAAATACGTTGATGGTTTTGTTAATCCCACCAATATTAGTGGTAATTTAGGTAATGTTATCGCATTCCAGTACAAAAACTAATCCTATTTGAACATTTTACGAAAAGGCTGCCCTAGGGTGGCCTTTGTGCTTTTACGACATTGCAGTGACTTCGTTTACAATCAGAATTATTCTTACCTTTGCAGCCATATTATTCGTTCATGAAACTCTTCAGTATAGAAACTCCACGGTTCAGGGTAGATGGTGGCGCCATGTTTGGCGTGGTGCCCAAAATCATGTGGAGCCGGTATCATAAGGCCGACGAAAACAACATGGTAGAACTTGCATGCCGTGCCTTGCTGATTGATGACGGGCAAAACCGTATTCTGGTCGATACCGGTCTGGGCGATAAAATGAACTTCGAAGAAATGAAACATTATGCGGCCGACAGCCGTTATTCGTTGATTGACTCATTAAAAAGTGCCGGTTACAAACCCGAAGATATAAGCCACGTGATAAATACCCATTACCATTTTGACCACTGTGGCGGCAACACTTGTTTCGATAATAATGGGAATACCGTTCCCGCTTTTAAAAATGCTCAATATTACATCAGTAAAAAACAGTTTCACTCGGCTTCGGAACCAAACCGTCGTGAGAAACCATCGTTTCTGACAGAAAACTTCCTTCCGGTTCAGGAAGCAGGAAAGCTCACTCTTTTGGAGCAGGAAAATTCAATTACTGATAATGTCTCAGTTCGTTTTTTCGATGGTCATACTGCAGGGTTGATGGCCGTTTCAGTTAACTATCACGGTAAAAAACTGATTTTTACGGGCGACATGTTGCCTGCTGCCGCATTCGTTCCCCTTTCGTGGATATCAGCCTACGATATTGCGCCTCTCACTGCACTTAACGAGAAACAGGCATTTCTCGAAGAAGCCGTGTTAAATAATTACACCTTATTTTTGCAGCATGATGAGCACCACGAATGTGCGTCGCTGAAAAAAACAGAGAAAGGAATACGCATCGAAAACACATTTTCGCTACAGGAATGGCTAAACAACTGATTATATGGCTGGCATCGGTGGTACTGATGAGTTCATGCTCCACTGATAATATTCGTGAAGCAAGCTTTAGCAAGCGCCTTTGCAAACACCAATGGGTTGTAAACACGTATGTTGACAACAGCATCAATCAGGTGCTTGATGTTCCCGATGTTATTTATCAGTTTTCGGAAGATGGGGTACTTACAAAAACTTACAGCAATGGTGAAACCCACACTGCCAGTTGGTCGTTTTCGGAAGATGCCGGATATTTAACAATGGGTAATAACACTTTCAGGGTTAATACATTGACGTCGAAGGTATTGTCGCTGAGTTACGGAGAAATTGACATATTCTATATTCCTGCTGATTAATACCAGCACAACACATTTAGCTTACGCATGAAAAAACAGGAAAACAATAATCGGAGAAACGATAATAAGCCGGGAGAATTCCGCCGCAGTACAAAACCACAAACAATAAAAAAAGAAAAGACTCCTTCGGAATCGGACTCCATTCGGTTAAACCGGTACATTGCCAATGCAGGCGTTTGTTCACGCCGTGATGCCGATGAACACATTAAAAACGGACTGGTAACCGTAAATGGAGTGGTGGTTACCGATATGGGGGTAAAAGTTCTCCGGTCCGACGAGGTTTGTTTCAAAGGTAAACGCCTGATGCCGGAACGTAAGGTGTATATTCTGCTGAATAAACCTAAAAATTATGTTACCACTACCGACGATCCGCAGGGACGCGATATTGTTACCGACCTGATAAAATCGGCGTGCAGCGAAAGGGTGTATCCTGTTGGGCGACTCGACCGCGATACTACCGGACTGCTGTTGCTTACCAACGATGGTGAGTTGGCAAAAAAACTCAGCCATCCATCGTTCAACAAAAAGAAAATTTATCAGGTTGGTCTCGATAAAGTGCTAAAAAAGGAGGATCTCGACAAAGTACGTGAAGGCTTCGAACTCGAAGATGGCTTTATTAAGGTCGACAGTATTGAATTCATTTCGGACGATAAACGCGAACTGGGCGTTGAGTTGCACTCAGGCAGGAACCGTATCGTACGGCGTATATTTGAACACCTCGGCTATCGCATTAAAAAACTCGACAGGGTGTATTATGTTGGCCTCACCAAAAAAGACCTACCCCGGGGTAAGTGGCGTTTTCTGAACGAAAACGAGATTGCGATGCTCAAAATGGGATCTTTCCGTTAAACGGCATGAAGAGACTGATCGCTATCGTACTGTGGCTGTTGCCCCTGTTCGCCAGCGGGCAGAATTACCTAAAGGGAAAAATCACTGACAAATCGACGGGTGAAGCCCTGGCTTTCGTTAATATTGTTTACAACAACCGGCAACAGGGGACAACAACCGACCTTGATGGTATTTTTTCGATTGAAAGTCGGGAACCCATCCGGTATCTCATTATCAGCTATATCGGCTACATTAAGGACACCATTCCCGGTAGTGAAATTGCCGGAAAAAACTTCCTGAATATCGCATTAGAGGCTTCGGCCGAAACCCTCGACGAAGTAACCGTTCTGCCGGGGATAAATCCGGCCCACCGGATTATTGAATTGGTAATCGGAAACCGCGAAATCAACAATCCCGAAAAATCAACAGCCTTTAGTTACACCTTGTATAACAAGCTGTATGCAACATTCGATATAACCTCACTCCCTGTGGTCGATACTTCCACACGTCTTGCCGACACACTGATACTGAAGACCGGAGCAGCCGATACACTACCCGACAGTACGGTAAACAGTCTTTATCAGGCCAAGCAGATTGCCGACAGCCTGTTTTTCTTTTTAATGGAATCGGTAAGCGAACGAAAATTTTCTCCTCCCGACCATAACAAAGAAGTGGTAATTGCAAACCGCATGTCGGGATTGAAAAACCCACTGTTTTTTATGCTGGCCACACAAATGCAATCCTTCTCATTCTACACCGACCTGATCAGCGTGTACGATAAAAAATATCTGAGTCCGGTGAGCCGGGGAAGCACCGATAAATATTTCTTCCAAATCGAGGATACTATATTTACCGAGAATCTTGATACAGTCTTTGTAATTTCGTTTCGTCCCCGTAAGGGTAAAAATTTCGAAGGTCTCAAAGGTGTTCTTTACATAAACTCAAACCGCTATGCAATACAGAACGTACTGGCGGAACCCTACCAGCAAAGCGATGTTATAAATATCAGCATACAGCAGAAATACGAATTCATTGGAAAAAAACAGTGGTTTC
>JAGOEF010000138.1 GCA_017997855.1 Bacteroidales bacterium | reverse complement strand
GGTTCGAACCGTGTGTTGCGCGGTGGTAGCTGGAACAACAACGCCAGGAACTGCCGTGTTTCTAATCGCAACAACAACAGTCCCGACAACCGCAACAACAACAACAACGGTTTTCGGTTGGTTCTTTCCCCAGCTCACAGGCATAGCCGGATAGCCGCCATTGAACAGATTGTTGACCTGTTCCCGCCCTTATGGGACAAATAGTTTTCTGAAATCACCCTGTTAGTAGCGTTGCCGAAAACCGGGTGGTTTTTTTTAAGGGTTGATGCCCTTGTTATGATAAAAAATGATAAACAACAATGATGCATTCACTTTAAAAAGCGCTCAACTTTTACAGAAACAATTTTATTGTCCCAGTCATTATTGTTTGTTGAAAGCTTGATATTTGATGATGGCTGCACCGCCGAAAGGTCGCTGATCTTTACTTCGGTTTCCAGGGCTGTAACTGACATAAATTGCCCTTTATATGATGGCTTGTCAAAAAATGTCACCCGGTACCCCCTGGGTACCCTGAGTGAAGATACGCCACCCTCAACTGGATCGGTCATATCTGAATACGGATAATAGTCACCCGCCATCATCAGGGTTTTGCCGGCAAAATTTTTCTCACTGAAAAAGGATATGCCGTTATAAAGTATATCATAAATAATATCTACCGTATCGCCTATGGTGGCTATACTTTCAGCTATATCATCTGAAATGAATATTCCGAAAGCTTTTTCGAATTCCATAATTAGTTCAACGGTGTCTAATGAATCGGCGTTCAGGTCCTTGGTGTACCATTTTTTATCATTGAGTTCTTCAACTTTCACCCCCAGCTTGTCAATGATGATCAAATGTATTTTTTTGCGTATCTCTTCTTTCGTGGGTTTGTCTTTGCTGCAATGTTTTTGGTCTCCTGCTTTTATGTCCCGGGCATCATGGTTAACCGCAGATCCGGCAGCTCCGCTCAAAACAACCAGCGCCGATGGGATAATATATTTTTCTAAACTCATACTTATTTGTTTTTTATGCAAAGAAAACATATTTTTGAAAACTTAAAAATAAATCAAAGAAAAATGTCAGTTTTAAAACAGGGCTCGCTCTTTGCCAATCGGTATTTTCTTGTACAATATATTGGGGCAGGGGGATATTCGGAAGTATGGCTTGCCCAGGATACCAAAGCAGGGGATATGCAAATCGCTTTAAAAGTTTTTGCCCCCGAAAAAGGCCTCGACGAAAAAGGACTGAAAATATTCAGTAAGGAATATTCGCTGGTGTTCAATTTATACCATCCCGGCTTATTGCGCCCAAGCCATTTTGATGAGCATAACGGCTCACCTTACTTAGTGATGTTATACTGCAAAAATGGTTCTGCATTAGATAAGATCGGCGAGATGTCCGAAAATGAACTGGCAGTATTTATGCAGCAGGCCGCCTCTGCTTTGGCATATTTGCACGAGCAGACACCGCCTATTATTCATCAGGACATCAAACCTGATAATTTTCTTATCGATAACAAAGGTAATTTCCTTTTGGCCGACTTCGGTATCAGCAGCCAGATAAGGCGCACACTTACCAAAAGCATGGGCGACAGGTCGTCGGCAGGCACCCTGGCCTATATGCCCCCCGAAAAATTTTCGGCCGATAAACGTATCATCAGCGAAGGTGATATATTTTCTCTCGGCGCCACGATGTACGAATTCCTTACCGGGGATCTGCCTTTTGGAAGCCACGGAGGAATGGTACTGCTGAGCGGAGCACAAATACCCAATCTTCCGGGTGAATTGCCGAAGGCCCTGAACGAAATACTGAGGCGCTGCATGGATATTGACCCTGCCAAGCGCCCCACTGCCAGGGAACTTGAAAGCATTGCAACCAATTACCTGAGAACCGGGCAATGGCAAGCCATGCCTTCTGCTGAAAAAGAAGCAGAGCGCAAACCAGAGCCAATACCTGTGCGAAAAGGCCAGGAAACACAGGAAATGCCCGTGAATAAAATCCCCAAGCCGCCAATAACCAATGACATTGATAATACTGATTCTGCTGCAGATGATGGCAAACCAGGCTTTCCTCCTCAAAAGAGCCGGCGCCCCTGGCTGAGGTGGATTATAATACTTGCGGTACTCGGCATTATTGCCGGTATCGTTACCATAGTTGCCCTAAATAGCAGCCCCACTGACGAAGAAATGGCTGCCAGAGACAAAGCCAAACAGGATTCAATTGCGGAGGTACAACTGGCTTATGATGATTCTATGCGATATGTTGCTATCGCCGACTCTGTAGCGCAAATTGAAGCACAATCTAAAAAAACAGGCACCGCAAACCCGGTAGGCGAAACACCCGTAGCAAAAACCACTGATAAAAGTGTATCTATTTTTGGAACCTTTACCGACCCGCACGATGGCAAAACATACAAAACCGTAAAAATTGGCAATCAGGTATGGATGGCCGAAAACCTGAACTACGTTACAAATAGCGGTAGTTGGTGTTATGACAACAGTAGCAGCAATTGCAGTAAATATGGGCGGCTATACACCTGGGAAGCAGCTAAGAAAGCATGCCCCCCGGGCTGGCATTTGCCCTCAAAAAGCGAATTTGAAACACTATTAAATAAATTTGGAGGCGGGGGAACCAATGCGTATAATGCCCTTAAAAAAGGCGGCAGCAGCGGTTTTTCTGCTCTTTTGGGCGGTTGGCGTAGCTACAAAGGAATTTTTGGCTACATTGAGATCAACGACTTCTGGTGGTCGTCGTCGGAGTACAATACGGACCACGCATGGTGCCTGAACATGTACAGCTTCACTCAGAATGCTAACATGAGTTACGGCAGCAAGGAGATGGGTATTTCGGTTCGTTGCCTCCAGGACTAAAATTGTCTATTTGATAATTTGACTATTTGAATTTTTAGAAACTGTTTTGGTTTTATTAATTACTCTTTTTTAAATTATGCAATATATTAGAAAATCAATTTGTTTGCCCCAAGCCCTAAAGGGAGCAAATTGATTTTCAACACTCCTCCATTGGAGTCCTTCGGACCTTTAGGGCGGGGTAAATGTTGAAAATCAATACTATGTATTTATTGTCTCTAAAATCAAAACAGTTTCTAAATATCGGCGAAGCCGATCGAATTTTTTTTTGAAAATGCCGAAAGGAAAGCTTCATATTGTCCTATCTATACCTGAATGTAAATTGCACCTTTTGAAACTATCGGGGAAGTTGTCAGCAAATCATCAAAATTACCGGTCAATCAGACTGCGGCATCATCAACTTGTATTACAATGATAATTAACTTGCTGCTATTTAATAAAATCAGTATTTTTGAAAAAATTTTTATGTATTTAGAAACGTTACTCACCGAAATCACTCAAACCCTCTCGGGTATGCAAATACCGTATATGCTCACCGGGAGTCTGGCTTACAACATATACTCAATACCGCGGGCGACAAGAGATATTGACCTGATAATAGAAATGAAGGAAAAAGACATTGAAGTTTTTCTTCATTATATCAAAAACAAATATTATTACAGCGAACAAACTATCAGGGAAGAAGTTAAACGAAAGGGAATGTTCAACATCATACACCTCGAAAGCAGTTACAAAATTGATCTTATTGTGCACACAAATGATATTTTTGAAGTTGCCAAGTTTCATCGCCGGAAACGATTTAAAATATTTAAAAATGAAATTTATGTTATAACGGCAGAAGATTTAATAATATCAAAACTTCGCTGGATACAGATTTTAGAAAGTGAACTACACAAGAGGGATATAACAATTTTATTAAAAAATCCGGCGATTGATTTGGAATACATCAAACAATGGTGCCATAAATTAAATTTGAAAACCTTTGATCTGATATAAATATGAGCAAACAACCAAAAACATCATATTGCTGCGACACCGACAGGAAAATGTATGATTATCATTATTCACTGATCATGTCGAAAACTCCCGAAGAACGTTTTATTATGGGGCTCGACATGGCAGAAGCAGGGCGCGAACTCATGCTGGCAGGCATCAGAAACGATAAGCCCGGGTTGAGTGAAAAAGAATATCGTGTTGAACTGCTGAAGCGAATGATACTTTTTGATGAGTCCCTGCACTGGTTGAAAGAATTGTTACCCTGATTTTTTAATAATTACCTATGAAACTCACAACAGGAAACTTATTTGACAATCGGTACCTGCTTCAGCAACAGCTTGGAGTTGGTGGGTTCAGCGAAGTTTGGAAAGTGCAGGATACCGATGTTGGTAATCTGGTGGTAGCGCTAAAGGTCTTCGCTCCTGGAAACGGGCTCGACAGCCAGGGACTTGAGATCTTTTCTAAAGAATATTCACTGGTGTTCAACCTGAATCATCCAAATTTATTGCGCCCTTCTTATTTTGGCAAATGTGATGGTTCTCCGTACCTGGTAATGCCCTATTGCAAAAGCGGCTCTGCATTAAACAAAATTGGCGAAATGTCTGAAAATGAACTGGCAGTTTTCATGCAGCAGGCAGCTTCGGCCCTTGCATATCTGCATAGGCAAGAGCCGCCCATCATCCACCAGGATATCAAGCCCGACAATTTCCTGATCGGCAATGAGGATAATTACCTGTTAGCCGATTTTGGCATCAGCAGCCAGATAAGGCGCACACTAACCAAAAGCATGGGTGATAAGGTTTCGTCGGGAACAATGGCGTATATGCCTCCCGAAAAATGGGGCAAGAAAAAAATTACCCTGCCCGCAGGCGACATCTTCGCGCTGGGCGCAACCATGTACGAACTGCTCAGTGGCGAACTGCCTTTTGGCAACATGGGCGGGCTGGCTGTACACAATGGAGCCGACATCCCCGACCTGCCTGATGGATTTTCTGCAGGGATAAATGATATGGTGAGCGCCTGCATGGCACCTAATCCGAACGACCGCCCTACTGCCGGACAACTCGAAAGCATTGCCGCCAATTACCTGAAAACCGGGCAATGGCAAGCCATGCCTTCTGCTGAAAATGAAGCAGCGCACAAACCAGAGCCAATACCTTTCCGAAAAGGCCAGGAAACACAGGAAATGCCCATAGATAAAATCCCCCAACCGCCAATACCCGAGGATAATGATAATACTGTTTCTGCTACAGATGATGGCAAACCGAGCATTCCGTCCCAAAGGCGCAAACGACCCTGGCTGATTTGGCTGATAATTTTGGCAGTGCTGGCAGTGCTTGGCATTGTTATCGGAATAATTGTTGCTAACAGCGGCCCCAGTGCTGAAGAAATAGCCGCCAAGGAAAAATTAAAAGCCGATTCCATTGCTGCTGTTGCTGCTACAGTTGATTCACTGAAAGCTGTTGCAACAGCTGATTCGATTGCTGCAGCGA
>JAGOEF010000137.1 GCA_017997855.1 Bacteroidales bacterium | reverse complement strand
TCTGAACCTGGCTAAAATTCCGTTAATTATTGAGCTTCCCAATATTGAATACGACCTGGGCAAGGCAACACTTCGTCCTGAAAGTACTGTTTCGCTTGACGGGCTTGTGAAGACCCTGAACGACAACCCGCACATTACCATTGAGATGCGTGCCCACACCGACTACCGCGATACAGACGAAAGGAATCAGATTCTTTCGGAGAACCGCGCCAAATCGTGCGTTGATTACTTAATTATGAAAGGAATCGACCCTGAACGCCTCAGTTGGAAAGGATTTGGTGAATCGTCGCCCAAGGTGGTTAATGCAAACGATGCTGCACGCAACCCCTTCCTGAAAGAAGGCGATGTGCTTACCCCTGCATTTATCGACAAATTGCCGAAGAAAGATCAGCAGGAAGCTGCCCATCAGTTGAATCGCCGTACCGAATTCAGCGTATTACGTAAAGACTGGAATCTCGAAGACAAATATGTGGTTCCTGAACCTCAACCCGAAGAAAACCAGCAACGTAAGCCAAAAGACAAAACGGGAGAGTTTTAGGGAAATCTCCGAAACGATACAGTGCCTGTGTTGATAACAACATGGGCACTTCTTTTTCAGGTTACAACAGAATAATTACCTTTGCGCACCAACCGACAATAAGTGGAATGAACGAACAGGAAAAATACTCCCAACGGGGTGTTTCGGCAGCCAAAGAAGATGTGCATGCCGCTTTGAAAAATATTGATAAAGGGCTTTATCCCAAAGCTTTTTGCAAAATCATACCTGATGTTCTGGGCGGCGACCCATTGTATTGCAACATAATGCATGCCGATGGTGCCGGTACAAAATCGTCGCTGGCCTATCTGTACTGGCGTGAGACAGGCGACATTAGTGTATGGAAAGGCATTGCCCGCGATGCTATAGTTATGAATACCGACGATTTAATCTGCGTAGGCGCGACCAATGTCCCCATTTTATTGTCGTCCACCATTGGGAGGAACAAACGACTGATACCCGGTGAAGTAATCACTGCCATCATCAATGGCACCGAAGAAATTTGTGAAGAATTCCGGCAAATGGGTATCGAAATGGTGCTTACCGGCGGAGAAACTGCCGATGTGGGCGATTTGGTGAGAACCATTATTGTTGACTCGACGGTGTGTGCCAGAATGCCACGTAAGCAGGTGATAACCAACGAAAAAATTGCATCTGGCGATGTTATTGTCGGGTTGGCATCATTTGGCAAGGCCAATTACGAAGCAGAATACAATGGAGGAATGGGAAGTAATGGGCTCACTTCGGCGCGGCATGACGTGTTTGCACACTACCTTGCCGAAAATTACCCCGAAAGCTTCGACAACAGCCTGAGTGATGAACTCGTGTACTGCGGAAACTACCGACTAACCGACCCAACAGATGTTGACGGTGTTGACGCCGGGAAAATGGTACTCTCTCCAACCCGTACCTATGCACCTGTAATAAAAGCCGTATTAGACGAAATGCACGATGCAATTCATGGTTTGATTCATTGCAGTGGTGGAGCTCAGACAAAAGTTCTCAATTTTGTTGACAATATGCATATTGTAAAAAACAATATGTTCCCTACCCCTCCCTTGTTCAGTATGATTCAAAAAGCTTCGGGAACCTCGTGGCACGAAATGTACAAGGTATTCAATATGGGCCACCGGTTCGAGATTTATATTGACGAAAAAAGCGCTGACAAGTTAATCAGCATCAGCAGGTCGTTTGGTGTGGATGCCCGCGTGGTTGGGTACTGCGTAAGTGCCCGTAGCAAATCGTTGCGTATCGAGTCGGATAATGGGATTTTTGAATATTGATTTTTGATAAAGTTTTAATATGGCAGATAATTTAATGATTGAAAAGCTCGAAGGTGTAAAAAAACGCTTCGAGGAAGTAAAACGACTCATTGCCGACCCTTCGGTGATGTCGGATATGGATAAATATATTAAGCTCAATAAGGAGTTTAAAGACCTGAACCCGATTATCGCGGCTTTTGACGAATACATGCTGGTTCTGGCCAATATTGATGATGCACGCAAAATTTTGTCGGTTGAGAAAGACGAAGAAATGCGCGAAATGGCCAAAGAAGAACTCGATATGCTGTTGCAGAAAGTAGAACCGATGGAAGAGAGTATCCGTCTGATGCTGATTCCCAAAGACCCGGAAGATGAAAAGAGTGCAATTCTCGAAATACGTGCAGGAACCGGTGGCGACGAAGCCAGTATTTTTGCCGGTGATCTGTTTCGTATGTACACCAAATTTTGTGAAATAAAAGGGTGGAAAATGGAAGTCAGCCGCATTGCTGAAGGCACACAGGGAGGTTATAAAGAAATTGTGGTCAGCGTTAGCGGCGAAGGTGTTTATGGTGTGCTAAAGTATGAATCGGGAGTTCATCGGGTGCAACGCGTACCTCAAACCGAAACACAGGGCAGGGTTCATACATCGGCAGCCTCGGTAGCTGTGCTGCCCGAAGCCGAAGATTTCGACATACAACTGAATCAGGCCGATATCAAACGCGATGAGTATTGTTCGTCAGGTCCCGGAGGTCAGAGTGTGAACACCACCTATTCTGCCATCAGACTTACCCACATTCCAACCGGAGTTGTGGTGACCTGTCAGGACGAAAAATCGAAGATGAAAAATCTCGAGAAAGCCATGAAAGAGTTAAGAACGAGACTTTATAATCTGGAATATCAAAAATATCTCGACAACATTGCCAGTAAACGGAAAACCATGGTTTCGACCGGAGACCGTTCGGCAAAAATCAGAACATACAACTATCCACAGGCACGGGTGACCGACCACCGTATCGGTCTTACACTCTATAATTTACCTGCTGTTATGGATGGAGCCATTCAGGAAATCATCGACCAGTTGAATATGGCCGAAAATGCAGAACGACTCAAAGAAGCCAGCGAAAATTAAGCATTACATACTATGAATTACCAGCAACTTTTTGAACAAATCACAAAAAAGCGCAGTTTTCTGTGCGTAGGACTCGACAGTGATATTAAAAAAATTCCTGCACACCTGATGCAATCCGAAGACCCTGTTTTCGAATTCAATAAAGCCATAATCGATGCCACGGCACCTTATTCGGTCGCCTTCAAACCCAATCTGGCATTTTACGAATCGCTGGGATCGGCAGGCATGCTCAGTTTCGAAAAAACCATTCGGTATTGTCGCGAAAACTATTCTGAAATCTTTTTGATTGCGGATGCAAAACGGGGAGATATCGGAAATACTTCGGGTTTGTATGCACGGGCCTTTTTCGAAAGCCTTGATGTGGACGCCATCACTGTGGCTCCCTATATGGGCGAAGATTCTGTCACACCTTTTCTGGCCTATCCCGGAAAATGGGTAATACTTCTTGCACTGACTTCAAATAAAGGAGCTGACGATTTTCAGTATGTTACCCAGGATGGCAACCGCCTCTTCGAAAAGGTACTCGAAAAATCACAGCAATGGGCCGACCAGAACAGTATGATGTACGTGGTTGGAGCAACCCGTGCCGAGATGTTGAGCGATATCAGGAAAATTGTTCCCGGTCACTTTCTGTTGGTGCCCGGTGTCGGAGCGCAAGGTGGAAGTCTCAGCGAAGTAGCAAAATATGGCATGAACAGCCATTGTGGATTGCTGGTAAATTCATCACGAAATATCATTTTTGCCGATAATTCCGAAAAATTTGCAGAATTTGCAGCCCGTGAGGCAGCTAACATGCAACATGAAATGGATGAATTAATGAAAATGCACTCCATATAATTTTAAGTTTGCGCGCAAATATCAAAGATTTTGTCAATCTTTTTCCTCCACAATTTTTAATTGTGATTTTTGGTAAACAATTTTATTAAAAATCTGTTAATTTTATTGTTTTATTAAAACTCGACCAATGAGCCAAATAAAAACCAAAAGAGGTTTAAACATCCGGCTACAAGGAGCAGCTATATGTGAAATAATAATGCAGGATAAATCGCCTGAAATTTTCGCGATACATCCTTCCGATTTTCAAGGTCTTATCTCAAAACCCGCCATTCAACCCGGTGATAAAATTCAGCGCGGTGAAGCAGTATGTTTTGATAAAAACAATCCTGAAATCCGGCTGGTTTCTCCCGTATCGGGCATCCTTACCGATATTGTACGGGGCGAAAAACGAAAAATCCTGCAGTATTTGATTACACCCGATGGCACGAATGCTGCAGTCAAACTACAGGCTCCGGAAGAAAACTGTTCTTCCGAAGATGCCTGGGAGTTCCTGAGCGTTTCCGGCTTTGCACCCTATATCATGCAACGCCCTTATGGAGTTATTGCCATACCGGGTACAATTTCTGATGATATTTTCATATCGTTTTTCGATACAGCCCCGTTAGCTCCCGATTATGAATTTATTTTCGGAGAATCCGGTGCAACAATATTAAAGGGATTTAAACTACTCAGTAAAATTACCCGTGGTAAAATTCATGCCGCTTTTAAACAAGGCAGCAGGCTTGCCGAAGAATTTAAGTCACTTTCATTCATCGAGCTTCATTATGTTTCGGGTCCCCACCCTGCCGGAAATACGGGTACAGTTATTAATAAAGTACGACCCATAAACAAAGGAGACCTGATATTTACGATTCAGCCCTCCGATGTTTATGCCTTAGGCAAAACCATCGAAACCGGTGAATACTATAGCCAAAGAATTATTGCCCTCACAGGTTCAGAAGCCCAGCGACCCGCATATTACAGTACAATTCAGGGCGCCAGCCTGAAAAATATACTGAGCAACAATGTGGCATCCGAAAATGTCAGGGTAATCAGTGGCAATGTACTTACAGGAAGTATTTGCGGAGAGACGCCATTTTTAAGTATGACACACAGTCAGGTTACTGTAATACCTGAAGGTAAAAAATTTGAAATGCTGGGATGGATCATGCCGGGTTTTTCGAAGTTCAGTAATTCAAGAACCTATTTTTCGTGGCTATTCACAAAAAAACAATACCGTATCGATACAAATCTTAAGGGTGGTGTCCGTAATTACGTGATGACCGGTGAATACGAAAAAGTTTGTCCGCTCGATATTTATCCTCAGCACCTCATTAAATCCATCATTGTAAAAGATATTGACAAAATGGAACAACTGGGTATATATGAGGTAATCGAGGAAGATTTGGCGCTATGCGAGTTTGTTTGTACGTCGAAGACCGAAGTACAGGCAATTTTGCGCGAAGGCCTCGACATGATGAGAAAAGAAATGAACTGATCACATAAAAAGCACATGGTATGAAATCAGTAAGAAGACTGGTTGATAAAGTTAAACCGAATTTCGAAAAAGGCGGAAAGCTGTATTTTGCACATTCGTTTTTCGATGCTTTCGAAACTTTCCTTTTTGTT
>JAGOEF010000136.1 GCA_017997855.1 Bacteroidales bacterium | reverse complement strand
GTATTTTACTGCTTTCTTCGAGTCAATTTCGTTACAGTATGAATCAACATATTGCGCTTTTGCCACCATCGAAATCATCAGGGCAAAACCAATCAGTACACTATGTAAAACCCATCTGCGCATAATCATGATAACGGTTGAACAAAGATATAATTTTGCAGTTTATCAAATAAATTTAATTCAATAAATGTGCCCTTAATGATTCGATTGTTTTTATAAATTTGCAACACATGCAAAACAACGGAACAAACGGAAGCCGCAAGAAGAAAAGCCTGTCCCAGCGCTTAGGCATATATCACCGTTACAATAAACGTCAGGGGCTCTACACTTTTTTCCGCGAAAACTACAAGAAAATGCTGTTGATACTGGGAGCATTCGTTGCGCTGGTATTGGTGGCCAACTACTTTTTTGATCTGGAAACGCTCGCCGATTTTATTGTAGATAATTATCCCACCGACATTGTTTTTGTCATTTTTTACATTTCCGAAACCCTGTTTGGGCTTATACCTCCCGATTTTTTTATCCTTTGGGTGCAGGGATTCGAAATACCATATATGATGGTTGGTTTGCTTGCGCTGATTTCGTATTTAGGGGGATTGTCAGCGTATGCCATCGGGCGAAGGCTGCGGCTGATCAAACGCTTCAAGGGCTATCTCGAACGAAAGTACGACAGCCACATGAAGAAAATCAGGAAGTGGGGTGGGATTGTCATTGTGTTTGCAGCCCTGTTTCCCTTGCCTTATGCCACCACCTGTCTGGCAGCCGGTTTGCTTAAATACCCGTTTTCGCGCCTGCTGTATCTCGGTGTGTTCCGAATTGCACGGTTTTACTTATATGCCTTGGTATTATACGGTGTAATTTCATGACAGCCACACCATGTCGGCAATGCTGCACATTCCGTAAAGCAACGACGCCATTCCGTTGGTAATTCCGAATGCAAAGCCGATACTGCGCTGCGATTTACGGTTAACCAGAATATGCTGCCAAATCAGCATGGCGATAAAAATAGCAGCGCCAATATAGTATATAATACCCAGGCGATAGATAATGCCCATGCCAATTGTCAGTGCAGCTACTACCAAATGAAACCCCTCCGACAACCATAAAGCGCGTTTAATTCCCAGCCTTGCCGGTATCGAAAACAAACCCTTTTTCTTGTCGAAATCCTTATCCTGCAAAGCATATATAATGTCGAAACCGGCAGTCCACAGTAACACAATACCCGAAAGAAAGAACGGCAGGCTGCGAAACGCTCCCGACACCGCAAGAAATGCCCCGGTGGGTGCCACGGCCAGCGAAAGCCCGAGTACCAGATGCGACAAGGCTGTGAACCGTTTGGTGTAGCTGTATCCGAGAATCAGAGCCAGCGCCGGAAACGACAAAACAAAACACAGCAGGTTAAGCCACCATGTAGCCGCAACAAACAGAACAGCATTGATAATTACAAACCACAGTGCTTGACGGGGTTTAATAATTCCCGATGGTATCTCACGCTGTTGTGTTCGCGGGTTTTGCGCATCAATAAGGCGGTCGGCATAGCGGTTGAAACCCATGGCTGCATTGCGGGCAAAAACCATGCAGAGAACAATCAGCAAAACGCTGAACCAATCGAGTTCATAGCTGTAATAATAAGTAGCCGCAACCATCCCTGTCAGGGCAAATGGCAAGGCAAATACCGTGTGACTGAATTTTACCAGCGAAAAATATTTCTTTAATCCTTGCACCGCGGTTTTCTTTTTGCAAAGGTAACGAAAGCCTGCAAAGATGTGGTCGGGTGTTACACAAAATGTTTTTTCATGCTGCATAAAACAAAAAAATTGTGTGCGACGCAGTATATTAGCATCCGATTAATTATGTATAACCATTTAAAAAAATAGAAACATGGCAGGAAAAACATTCGTCGAAAAAGTGCTGGAGGCCAATTGCGGAGCCATCGTATTTCGCAAGCCCCACATCGTGCTTACCCACGATAACACCGAGAGTATCAAGCAAACTTTCAACAAAATGGGCGGAACCAAACTCTTCGATCCCGACCAGATTCTTGTGGTGCTCGACCACAATGCACCGCCCACCAGTGCCAAGTTAGCCACTTCGTACCAGAACATCCGCAACTTTGCGAAAGAGCAGGGCATTAAAAAGTTCCACGATGTGGGCGACGGAATCTGCCATCAGTTGGTAGCCAACTACGCCGAACCCGGGATGATTATTGTGGGCAGCGACAGCCACACCTGTACAGCAGGTGCCTTTAACTCCCTGGCTGCCGGTATCGACCGCACCGAAGCTGCCGGACTGTATATGAAAGGCGAAACATGGTTTCTCGTACCCGAATCCATTAAGGTTGAACTCAAAGGCAAATTGAAACCCGGAGTGTACGCCAAGGATCTTTCGTTGTGGATTATTGGTATGATAGGTTCCGACGGAGCCAACTATATGAGTATCGAATATCATGGCGAAGGTGTGAAAAGCCTCAGTATTTCGGAGCGTATGACCCTGGCCAACCTGGCCTCGGAAATGGGTGCCAAGAATGCGGTTTTCCCTGCCGACGAAGTACTCGAAAAACATATGGGTCGCAAACTGAACGGTGTGTGGGCCGACCCCGATGCACGTTATGCCAAAACCATCGAAATTAACCTCGGAGACTTGTTCCCGTTGGTGGCTGCTCCCCACAATGTAGATAACGTAAAAGCGGTATCCGAAGTGCAGGGCCTGCCCCTCAATCAGGGACTCATCGGCACGTGTACCAACGGTCGCCTCGACGATATCCGCATTGCAGCCGAAATTCTCGATGGTAAAAAAGTAGCCGACGGCTTTCAGTTGCTGGTAATTCCTGCTTCCAAAGCCATTTATCTCGAGGCAATCAAAGCGGGTTATGTCGAAAAACTGATGAATGCCGGAGCCAATGTGCTGGCATCTTCGTGCGGACCTTGCCTGGGTACAGGTCAGGGAATTCCGGGCGATGGTTACCGCGTTATCAGTACAGCCAACCGCAACTTTTTAGGCCGTATGGGCAACGAAAAATCCGAGATTTATCTCGCTTCTCCGGCTACAGTAGCCTGGTCGGCCATCGAAGGTAAAATTGCCGACCCAAGACAAATTCAGGCCGGTGATGCATTCCCGTTCCAGTCGCCGCAATCAGCCACCGTATCGGTTGACCCCGCCGACAACCGCCGCCTCGGTAATGTGTGGAACTATAAAGATACCGACAACCTGAATACCGACCAGATGTTTGCCGGAAATCTGACCTATAATGTACTCAGTTCCGATGCAGCTGCAATTATGCCCCATCTGTTTGCCGGTTTTGACGTGAACTTTGCCAAAAACGTGCAAAAGGGCGATATCATCATCTGCGGCGAGAACTTCGGCTGTGGTTCTTCGCGCGAACATCCCTCGGTAGGACTGGCTCATGCCGAAGTAAAAGCCGTAATCGTAAAGTCGGTGAACCGCATTTTCTACCGTAGCTCTATCAATCAAGGACTTGCCCTTATTGTACTGCCCGAAGTAGTTGATGCATATCAGCCCGGCGATTCGGTGGATATGATTTTCGATAAAGGTGTTGTACTCATCAATGGGAAAGAATATCATTTCGAACCCTTGCCCGATAAACTCATGGCCATTATCGAAAAGAAAGGTCTGGTAAACTGGATTAAAGGATAGATTATTATTTTTGCAGGCAGGAGCAACACGTGTAGCTCCTGCTTTTTTATTTTGTATGGATTTTAAGAAATACCCCAACCGTCAGGTGCGCCATAGCCTGAGTGCGCCTATTATTTATAGTATTTTATTGCCCGTTTTGGTAATGGATTTATGGATTGAAATTTACCACCGTGTATGTTTCCCATTGTATGGATTGCCCTATGTGAAACGCAGCCGCTATATACGTATCGACCGGCACAAACTGAAGAAGCTCTCCTGGCTTCAAAAACTCAATTGTATGTATTGTGGCTACGTGAATGGCTTTATCAATTACCTCAGGGAAATTGGCGCACAAACCGAAAAATACTGGTGTTCGATAAAACATGTTGCCGATGATGACTTTGTGGAACCCCCCATCACATCGATTTTCATGAGCGTACCCGGTACGAATAATATTTTTCGACAAAACATACGAAATAATTCATTTATGCGTTACATTTGACGTAACCAAAGCCGTGTAATGCTATGAAAATGAAATTATTAACATTAATCAGTTTGTGTGCACTCGTAATACTGTCGTCGTGCAAAAAAGACCCGCAGGAAGTGCTCGATATTCCACTCACTAATAAACAAGCCAGGATGGTAAGTTCGGGCAATGAGTTCTCGTTTAAACTATTGCAAAAAGTAAACGAAAGCGAATCAACACCCAAAAACATTATGGTTTCGCCGCTGAGTGTGCACTTTGCCCTGGCCATGACCGCCAACGGTGCCCGCAACAACACGCTGCAGCAGATGCTCACCGCCCTCGATTTTGACGATTATTCCGTTGAAGAATTCAACGAGTATTCGCACTACCTGATGAACCAACTGACCGGTCTCGATGAGAAAGTTACCCTTTCGATTGCCAATTCTATCTGGTACCGGAATACCTTTCAGGTGTCGCAGGACTTCCTCGATGTAAACCAGCAATACTACGAAGCCGAGGTGCATTCCATCGACTTTGCATCAGCATCAGCACCTGGTACTATCAACGATTGGGTTAATGATGCCACACGCGGTAAAATCGATAAAATTGTCGATAATATTTCGGAAGACATGGTGATGTACCTGATTAATGCCATTTATTTTTATGGAAGCTGGAAGTATGAATTCGAGAAATCGAAAACTTCCGATATGGATTTTACCACAGGCACGGGCAGCATTGTACAGGCCCGGATGATGCAAAACGAAACCGAACTGCGGTATTTTGGGTCAGAAGATGTTACCATTGTTGAATTGCCTTACGGAAGGGGTAATTTTGTGATGGACGTTTTGCTTCCGGCTTACGGAGAAACAACAACCGACCTGATTTCCGATTTGGACGCTGACCAGTGGAACGCATGGAACGAAGTAATGGGCGAAACCGAGGTGCATCTTTACATGCCCAAATTTACCTTTGCCTACGAGAAAACACTCAACGAAATGCTTATCAATATGGGTATGAGCGATTTGTTTGCTGCCGGACTTGCCGACCTTACAGGTATTAACCCGGGCGGCGGTCTTGTGGTAAGCGAAGTAAAGCACAAAACCTTTATCGATGTTGACGAAGAGGGAACCGAAGCCGCTGCTGTAACTTCGGTCGGCGTGGAACTTACCTCGGTACCTGCGGGGCCTGTTACAGTCATTCTCCATCGTCCTTTCGTGTTTATGATCCGCGAATCAACCACCGGAGCCGTTTTGTTCTCAGGTGTGGTGAATAATCCGGTTGAATAGAAAGTAATTTATCTCC
>JAGOEF010000135.1 GCA_017997855.1 Bacteroidales bacterium | reverse complement strand
CGTCGAAAGAATGTGTCTTTGCAAGATCAACGGCTTCGATGCCATTATCGGAATACACCACTTTGCCGAAATTGAAAGTTTTCAGTAATTCTTTCAGGTATTCCATGCTGTTTTTGTCATCTTCGACCACTAAAACGGAGAAGCCAGAAAATTCGGGTGGAGCAGATTTCAGGCTTTCGACGGGTATTTGCTGCGAAAGTACTTTGTCGAATGGAATAGTAAAGAAAACGCGGGTCCCCACGTTAACTTCAGATTCAAGCCAGATATTTCCACCCATCATTTCTACCAGACTCTTACAAATGGTGAGTCCGAGTCCGGTACCGCCATGACGGCTGTCGCGTAAAGCTTCGGTGCGGAAAAACCTGTCGAAAACCTTTTGCTGCAATTCATTTTCGATGCCGCAACCCGTATCGGTTACCATGAAAAGCAGGTTGTTACCGTCGATTTCTACAGTAAATGAAACCAATCCTTTGGCTGTGAAATTAACCGCATTTCCCGTCAGATTCATGAGTACCTGCATCAACCTTGTTTCGTCGGTGAACACCATAAGTTCCTGCGCAAGGGGAGTATATTTTATTTCGATGGGAATATTTCGTTTTTTTACCGAATCGGAAACAATATCATACAATCTTTCAAGGGTTTTATTGATATTGCAAGGGGCCTTTATAATTTTCAGCTGTCCTGACTCAATTTTCGAAATATCGAGAACATCGTCGATGATGCGCAACAAATTATTACAATTATTTTCAATAATTTCGGAATAATAGGTGCGCTTATGTTGGGCAATATCCGGGTCGGTGAGTAAACTCGAAAAACCGACAATGGCATTCATTGGGGTACGTATTTCGTGGCTCATATTCGAAAGAAATGCCGATTTCAAACGGTCGTTTTCTTCAGCTTTTTTTTTTCCATCGGTAAGTTCGTTCTGGATCCGCTTTATTTCTTCGATAGCTCTCAGTATCGACTGAAGGCTGTTGTCGGCCATCCTGCGCGTATTCATTTCTATCGGGACAAGACTTCCGTCTTTTCGTTTCAGGGTTCGTTCGTTACGAACGCTCCGGCCTTTACGCAGTAAATCGTAACGCATTGGGACAGACTCAAGTACTTCATGGGTAAATAAGTCCTCGATTTTCATTGAACACAGCTCCTCCTTGGTGTATAAAGTCAGTATTTCAGCCTGATCGTTTGCCCCTAAAATACTTCCATCAGATGTCCCCAGCAAAATGGTATCTGCTGCCTGTTCAACAATATTTCGGTAGCGTGCTTCACTGGTGCGAAGCATATTTTCGATATTTATTCGTTCCGTAATATCGGTGGACACACCCAACACACTCACCTCATTGGTTTTGGGGTTTGTGAAAGGTATTTTTATTGTCTGAAGAATCAATGTTTTACCTGAACTCGTCCTGACGGGTTCGTTTGCTATATATTTAGGCTTTCCGCTTTTAATAACCTCCCTGTCATCTTTTTTGTAATGGTTTACCTGCGTTGAAACCGGATTAAAATCCTCATCGGTTTTTCCAATAATATCGAATGTATTTGTTCCATAAGCCTCCGCAATCGATTTATTTGCCAAAATAAAACGCCCCTGATAATCTTTGGCAAATATAAAATGGGGAACCAAATCAATAATTTGCCGCAGCAGGTTTTCGTTCGAACGGAGGGCTTCTTCGGCCTCCATACGATAAAATAACAGCCCAATCTGCCTAATGTAAATTTCGAGGTCGTTACTTTGCTGAAAATCAACACCTTTCTTGGTTATAAAAACAACGTCGCCAATCATTTTCTGACCGCTCAAGATTTTGTAAGTTGCAATATTCCCAATGGGAAAGGCTTTCTGTAACGCAATTTTTACAAGTTTGGGTAATATAAAATCAGGGAAATCATAAAAAGAATTGTATATGTGAACTGCATTATCGGTAAACTGATTTTTTTCTAACGGATTATACTTCCAACTGCGGCCAAGTAACTTAAAACCAAGAATTTTCTGAATTTTGTCGATACCTTTGGTGTCGCCCACAACCCGAACCGTTGAATAGGTATTATTGTATGAATTGTACAAATTGAATGCACAATATTTCGAATTGGTCAGCCACATCAGGTTGTATAAAATGGAGTCCAAATCAGGTTTATCGCCCGACATGCGAAGTAAATCATTGCTAAAGGCCGTCAGGCGTTCGAGCCGCTGGTTCTTTTCTATTCTTCTCGTAATATCACGGGCTGCTGCAAAATATCTGTCGTCGTGGTGATAGGTTCTCCATTCGAAATAGCGATACATTCCGTTCTTGCAACGATAGCGGTTTGTAAAGGTATTGAATGCCGACTTATCGCGGTAATCAACCCATTTACGATAGGTGTCCTCATATTCATCGGGATGAATAAATTCAAAGAAGCTTTTCCCGATCATAACCTCTTTCTTAAACCCGGTAATTTGCTCCCAAATAGGGTTGGTGTTTATAAAGCATGCATTGCTGTCGAGTACGCAAAACAAGTCGGGAATCAGTTTAAAAAAGCTTTCCGATTCTTCGAGAATTCGTTGCTCATTGGTGATATTAAACAATGAACAAACAAAAAAATTGTTGGGTAACAGATTCACCGTTACATAATACCAGTTTGCACTATGCGGAGGTACCTGAGCTTTTACAGAGCCGCCACCTGATTCTATCAATTTTTTTGTTTGTGTTAAAATGGCATGTGCATTATTATATTTATCGGTTTTGATTAATTTATTGAGATTCTGGTTGATAAAATCGGAATCTTCGATATCGAATAAGGCTTTAAAACTGTTGTTCGCTTCAACAGTCGATACATTAAAACCCCGGTTCAATTTTTCAAAATGTCCGCATAGTTTTGCAACAGGAGATTGCAAAAACAGGTGTTTAAACACATCTTCCATACTCATCGAAATTTGATACTGTTCCTTACAAACCTAAAGGAAATCGACGAAAAAACCTAATAAGCCGGGCAAAATAAATCAGCCGGTGTAACTCTCGAGCATTTCGTACAGTTCATGATAATTGATAGGCTTCGATATATAGTTGTTGCATCCTGCCTGGATACAACGGGTTTTATCATCTGACATTGCAAAGGCAGTTTGCGCTATAATAATCACGTCTTGATTGAATTGTCTTATTCTGGATGCGGTTTCGTAGCCATCGATACCGGGAAGCTGAATATCGAGCAGAATTATATCGTAATCGGAAATCTTTATTTTTTCGATAGCAGCAATACCGTCATACACAAAGTCGGCCATGCAGTTCGGATATCGTTTTAAAACTTCCTTGAGGTACTGTGCATTAATTAAATCATCTTCGACAACCAAAATTTTCAGGTTTTTTGTATGATTGGGTTTAATTGCTTTTTCGCTGGAATCAGTATCAACATAATCTAATGGTATAAATGGAATCTGAAGAACAAACCGGCTCCCTTTTCCGGGAATTGAAGTTAAGCTGATAACTCCGCCCATTAATTCAGCCAGTTTCTGACAGATTGGTAAACCCAGACCCGTGCCACCCTGCGAATGAATTTTTTCATTTTTTGCCTGCCAGAATCGTTCAAACACTTTGTTGTGCAGCGTTTCTGGTATTCCAATTCCCGTGTCCTCAACAAAAACCTCCAGTGTATCGCCACGAACCTGTACTCCAAATTCAACAGTACCTTCTTCAGTGAATTTTATGGCATTTTCGATAAGGTTATTCAATATTTGCTGTAAGCGCGTTTCGTCTGCTTCGATTACGCAGGTTTCAGCGGGCTTTTTGTACACCAGTTCAATATTTTTCGTTTTCTTCGATTTGATTGATTGAAGAAAAACCGAATAGGTTTTGTCGAATAGGGCATTTAGATTTACCGCCGACATTTGCAAGGTCATTTGTCCTGATTCGATTTTCGAAATATCGAGTAAATCGTCAATAATACGAAGCAGGTTTTTGCAGGAGTTGTTTATAATCTCAGCATAATATTGTCGGCTAGCCTCGTGCAGCGAAGGGTTTTGCAATAATTGCGAAAATCCCATTATGGCATTCATGGGGGTTCTGATTTCGTGGCTCATATTGGCCAGAAACGCCGTCTTCAGTTTATCGCTTTGTTCAGCTCTTTCTTTTTCGAATTGCAGTTCTTTTTCGGTTTCGATCAGCTCGGTTATATCTTCAACCGTAAGATATGCCTTTACCGGTTTCGGGTTGCCGGGCTCAAATATCGGGACTGCATTTACGCTCAGCCACTTTTGCTTCGACATTCTTGGACTCGAAATTCCCATGATGAAGTTCCTTAGTTTCTCTCCAAATTGCAATGCTCTGAAAAGCGGTAATTCCGAAAATTCGAACTCTTTTCCTTCGATGCTGAAATACCGATACATGGCCATGTCGATGGCAATCGGTTTAAGATCAATGCTTTCGACTTCGAAAATGCTTTCTGCTGAACGGTTTGCTGAAACAATTTCAAATTTGTCGTTAAAATACAAAACACCCTGAGCCATGGTTTCATAAAGGGTGCGAAACTTTTCTTCACTTTCGGTGAGCTTTATAAGGGCTGTTTTTTGAAGAGTAATATCCCGCATTACTGCATGCAGCATATCCTGCCCCTGATGCCTCATACTGGTAAGCATAATTTCACATTCAATAAATTGCCCATCGGCACAGGTGTGAGTCCACTCGAAGCGGTTACTCCCTTTACGATAGGCAATCTGCATCATTTTACTTGCTTTTTCGCGGCTTTCAGAGCCATCGAACTGATAGGGCGGCGAGATTCCTTCGGGGGTATTGCCAATTAACTCGTCTTTCGAAGTAAATTTAAGCATCGACAATGAAGCCAAGTTACAATCGATTATTCTTCCATTTCTGATGAGGATAATTGAATCAGCTGAGTCTTCAAAAATTTTACGAAAGCGATTTTCGCTTTCTCTCAAGGCTTCCAGAGTATTAATTCTCCCGGTTATATCTTCGAAAATAGTGGCAAAGCTGTTTTGTCGCGTTTGCACAATAGATACATGAAAATGCCGATTCAATGGTGGAAAATACGTTTCAAAAGCCATTGTCTTCCCTGTTAAGGCTACACTCGAAAACTCTTCGAGGTAAGGAGCTGGCTCGGTTTGATATACTTCGGTGGCAAGTTTTGTTTCCCCGGGATTTATCGAAATCCCTGTATGTTTCTTATAAGCCGGATTTGTAGCTGTCAGACAATAATTTATCACCTTGCCATTTTCATCGAAAACCAGATCGTGCAAAGCGACCCCTTCTTCCATGTTTTCGTACAGGGTTCTGAATTTTTCTTCGCTTTCAACAAGTTTTGCCTCTGCATCGTATTGGTCGCTTACATCCCTGAAGACCAATACCACACCAAGAAATTCCCCCATTTCGGAAACGATGGGAGCACCCGAATCGGAGATGTGGTATTCTTTTCCGTCCTTCGATATCAGTAACGTGTGATT
>JAGOEF010000134.1 GCA_017997855.1 Bacteroidales bacterium | reverse complement strand
CAGCCTGATGTATGCGCAGAACCTGTTGGGATATGGTGCATTGCAAATACAGATACAGAACTTCAGCAACGCGGAACGCTATCTGCAGGAGGCAATGCAGATATTTCGTGATAGCCTGGGTGTGCAAAGTGATGAATATTTGCTCGCATTAAACAATATTGCGGTGGTGTGTTTCTATCGGAGCGATTTCGAAGAAGCTGGTGAATATTTTGCCGCTGTGTGTGATGCCATGCGGCAGCAGGGCAGAGGCAATACGTATGATTATGCCATTTATCTGCAGAATCTGGCTTCGGTATATCTGAAAATGGGTAACTACGAAGCTGCCGGGCCCTTGCTTGACGAGGCACTGCAGTTGACGGCATATCATTACGGCACCAACAATCCCGGCTATGCCAACGTAGAGCAGTTGATGGCTTTTCTTGAATTTGAGAAACGCAATTATCCTGCATCGGAGAATTATCTTGCCGATATTATCCGTATCAATAAAAAAATCAATGGGAAAAATAGTATCGAATATGCCCGGGCAGTATCGGCGATGTCGACGCTGAAATTTAATATTGCAAAGAAAACCACCGATAAAGCCTTGCAGAAACAATTGCTGGTTGAAGCGCTTCAACTCTCGGATGATGCACTGGGCATAATTGATAAAATTGCCGGAACCCAAACCTCCATGTATGCATATATGTTGTCGGGACAATCGGCCATATACGACCTTGCGGGCGATTTTAGTCACGCTGTTTCTACTGTTGAAAAGTCAATCGAAATTTTCGAACTTTTAGGCGATGTACAGTCCGATGATTATCTGAATGCACTCAATAATGCCGCAGCCATGTATTTCTCGAGGGAACTCTACGAGAAGGCTGACGGGTATATTGCAAAAAGCCTCGAAACACTCAGCAACGAAATAACAGGCAATTTCAGGTTTCTCAGCGAAAAAGAAAAGGAATACTATGTCGATTCGAGGCATTACCTCTTCGAGACCTACAAAAGCTATTTTCTGGTACGTCCGGGTAGCAAAGGTGAGATGGCCGAAAACTTCTATAATCTGGAACTGCTGAGTAAGGCCATGGTGTTGAATTCAGGTATCGAACTGCGGCATATTATCGAAAACGCAAGCGACGCTGCCGCTCTTGATGCTTACGATGACTGGTTACTGACCCGTTCGGTACTGGCACGACAATATTCGCTTCCCGAAATTAAACGTTCTGTTTCGGTCGATTCGCTTGAAAAAGCTTGCAATAAATTGGAGGTTGAATGGACTAAATACAGCTCGAGGCTGGCTTCGCTTCGTAAAAATACCTGGCGCGATGTGCAGCAACAGCTTAAGCCCGGTGAAGTGGCCCTCGAATTTACTTGTTTCAATTTTTACAACAAATCATTGTGGACCGATACCATGGTGTATGTTGCCTTGCTCGTACAACCCGGCTTACAGCAGCCCGAAATCATCAGATTGTGTACACAGCAGCAACTCGATACATTAATCCTTGCACTGGGAGTGAGCAGTCCCGGGCAGCTCACCCGTATGTATCGAGGAATTGTGTTTCCCGACGAGGAAGGCAGCCAGGGCTATGGCCAAAGTTTGTATAACCTGCTTTGGGCACCTGTTGAGGCAAAGCTCGGTCCTGAAGTGACACGAATATTTTATGCTCCGGCAGCCTCGCTGCACCAGATTTCGCTGGCAGCAATTCCCATTAACGACAGCCTGACGTTATCGGATCGTTACCGGCTGATGCGGCTCACGACAACCGCCTCGTTGCTGCAAAATACGTTTAACGATACCACTGCAGCAGAGAGTTTGGTAGTTTACGGCGGGATAGACTTCGATATTGACCCGGCACAACAGATACAATATGCTGCGTTATACAATAATACCATCAACCAAAACGATTACAGCACACTGGCTGTTGCAAGTACGTACGAAAGCAGGGGTGAAAACTGGAATTACCTGCCGGGCACACTTAGCGAAGCCAAAGCGATTCAACTCATTGCACTGAAAAGTAATTGTAAGACCAACCTGATCAGTGGCGGTGAGGCTGTTGAGGAATCATTCAAATGGTTTGCCGGCACGATGTCACCCGATATTATCCATGTAGCCACGCATGGCTACTTTTTTCCAAACGAAAATAAGCAGGATCTGCAAACATTTTTTTCGAGGAACGAAAATCAACAGGTATTCAAAAAACACGAAAACCCCTTGCAGCGTTCGGGTCTGCTGCTGGCGGGTGCCAACAATGCCTGGAAGGGCAGGAGCCTGCCAACCGAAATAGAAGACGGTATTCTCACGGCCTACGAAATCTCGAATATGTATTTGCCCAATACCAAACTGGTTGTGCTCTCAGCATGCGAAACCGGACTTGGTGATCTACGGGGTGACGAGGGCGTTTTTGGTCTCCAACGTGCTTTTAAAACGGCCGGTGTTCAGTATATTATCATGAGTTTATGGAAAGTTCCTGATATTGAAACATCAGAGTTTATGCAAGTTTTCTATTCGCTGCATTTTGGAGGATTATCAATACCGGATGCCTTCGACGCTGCACAGACCGAAATGCGAAATAAATACCGCAACGAAGTTTTCAAATGGGCAGCATTTGTTTTGTTGTTTTAAAAACCACCAGGTATAAATAAAAAACGGCCTTTTCAGGCCGCTTTTTATTCATAAAAATTCGTATGTTTAATAAGAATTCTCAATTTCAATCCAATCACCTTTGGTTCGGGCATAAATGGTATTATCATACATGGCCGAAACCTGTACCGGTGGCATGTAGAATTTTCCGGAATAGCTGGCGTTCAGCATTACCTTGAAGGTTTTCGTGCTGTTGTAGTACATGTCAAAATAGGTGTAAATTCTGTCGTCGCGAATGTCCTGATACGATGCATACGACTGATTACCCATATCGGTCTCAAACATACGGCTGTTGATGATTTCCCACCCTGACGGGAATAACTGTGACAAGGCCATGTTTTCGAATTTTGGCAGGTATTGCCCAACGGGTTGTATCTGCACAATGGCAATGAAATCGGTACCCTGAACAATTTTCAGCGGATCGAGCGGGGTACCGTCGAGGGTAGTGTAATTTACCTTCATGTCGATTTTCGAATTACCGGCTGTTTCGGTACCGTACTGTGGTATGTAAGATGTTATCACACGATAGTACACCAATTCGCTGCTTATGTTTTTCAGGCTGATGCTGTTCTGATGATATTCATCCATGGTAAACACCTGTTTATAAACGGGTTTATTCGATTTTGCCGTAGAGGCTTTTCCGTTAACCGTAATCGAGCAGTTAATATTGCCTGTCGGTTTTTCTTTGGCTACATATTTTGCCATGGCAAGCAGCGAGAAAGCGGTGGTTTGTGTGCTGTACCAATTTTCGGAGCTCAGGTCCTCCGACACCGATAGTAAAAGTTCGAAGGCTTTTTGCTTTTCGCCCATCAGAATCAGGGTTTCCAGAATCATTGCCTTATCGCGCAGTGCCGAACCGAAGGTGCCGCCCATTTCGAGATAATCGGCTACTTTAGTTTCGAGTCCTTTGGTGAGTTGCAGGGCAACATCTTTTTTGCCGGCAATCATATAGGCAGCTGCCAGTCTCCATTTGGCTTCCTTGCACAATTTTTTGTTCTGCAGCATGCGGTTCATCGATCCTTTGTCGGCATTTCCCGATAGGGCAAGTGTATAGAGACGGTATGCCTGATCGATTTGAGAACTGTAGCCCTCGTCGATCCAACCCGAGGCTTTGGCCTTCTGATATTTCAGCCAGTTTTTCTTCACCTGTGCAGGCACCTGATAACCCATGCTTTCGGCTTCGAGCATGAAGTGACCGGCATAGCTGGTACCCCATGAACTTACACCCGCATAAGAACCCGGCCAGTAGGCGAAACCTCCCGATGAATGCTGGTATTTCGACAGGTCTTTCAGGGTCGTGTTTATGTGGTCCTGAATGGCTTTTTTCTGTTTTTCATCAATATCTGACAGGTAGCTGAGATAGAGTTGCGGGAAAGCAGCCGAGGTAATTTGTTCGATGCATCCATGCGGATATTGTATCAGATACTTCAGGCGTTTTTCTAAATTGAGCGGCGGTATCGAATATACTTCGATGCTCAGTTTGTTGGTGCCGGCCAAACCGCGTGGGTCGAGTTTGATGTCGGCAGTTTTTCCGCCTGTGGCTATCCCTGTAATCACATCGGTTTGCTCCGAAATCGGGTAGCGTACATCAATTTCCATTTCATATTTTGCCGTGTGCATTCCCGACTGGGCAGTCACCTGTATTTTGGCCACACCTGTTTTTGTTCCTGCTTTTAGTTTAAACTGCACATACTGTTCGCCTTTCTTCGGGAAATTAATGGTCTGTGAAGCCGGTCCATCGAGTAAAATCAGGTCGTTGCAGCGTACCTGAACATTTACCGATTTCACAGCATTGTCCATGGCAAAAACGCTCACCGGCAGTACAACTTCCTCTTGAGGACCCAGCACGCGGGGTAGGGTACCCAGTAACATCAGCGGCTTGGTAACGGGAGTTGATTTTTCGGCAGAACCGTAGGCATTTTCATAACGCGCTACCACCATGGTGCGTACCGATCCTACATAGGCCGGTACTTTTATGGTGTGGGTGGCTGTCTTTCCTTTTTCGAGGTAGAAGGGACCAATAAACCGTACCATTGGTTCGAAACGGTTGGCTTTGAGTTCTCCGAGGCGTTCCTGCATACTGGCATCACCCCCGATACTAAGCAGTTTTTCGATGTCAACACCAAAAGCTCCGATCACATAATCGTACATATCCCAGGTGCTCACTCCCAAGGCTTCACGGCTGTAGAAATGCGACCAGGGATCAGGGGTTTTGTAGTTGGTGAGGTATAATATTCCCTCGTCGACTACTGCAATGGTATAAGCCATGGGGCGACCATCCTTTTCGCTGATTTTTATATTGAATTCGCTTTCTGATTTCAGCTCGTTGGGCATGCTGATTACCGGATGCAGGTGCGTAGCGGGATCCTCAACCACAATGGGTATTACACCGTACATCCTGATGGGATGGTCATTGTCGGTTTGATTGTGCGGTTGGAATAGGCTTACATTGATGAACACATTCGGAGCCATGTCGTCGGTAGCCTTAAAGGTATATTGGGTAGATCCATTGCTGGTTTCGGTCCAGAAGGTCTTCAGCACCTTAGATCCGTTTTCAATCGAAATTAATGCCCTGCCTTTTACTGATGGAATATTCAAAACTATATCTTCTCCTACAGCAAAAGTGTCTTTGTTGGCCGTAAGGTCAAGACGGTTAACCCCTTTTTCTGATGATTCATCATTGTAGCCATAGTCGTAACTGCTCACATAGAAAGTTCCTGATGTGGAGTGTCCGCCTTTTTTATCTTCGAGCATCACGATAAAACTTCCATATTCGGTATCGGGTGTTTCGAAGGTGGCAGAACCTGCACC
>JAGOEF010000133.1 GCA_017997855.1 Bacteroidales bacterium | reverse complement strand
CGGCCTGATTGAGAATACTTGCTGAACTCAGCGGATCAAAGCCTTTGTAATCGTACCACCAGGCCAGAAATTCACAGCACTTCTGAATCTGCGGCTCAGTCGGGGCAGTGTTTACCGCATCGGAATTACCCAAAAAGTTCAACCCGATGGAATAGGTATTGGCATATCCGGCATGGGCAGCATGAACATCCTGATTCGGCAGGTTTGGATTATGCCTGCCCTGAAAAAAATTCCCGTATTTGTCGAACAAATAATTGTAACCGATATCTGACCATCCATTGGTGTTCACGTGATAATTCCAGTAACTCCTTACGATGGCATATCCATCAGTATAAGAATCAGGGCTGGCCCCGTGGTGAACCACCGTATGTGTGGGTGTACGGTAGGTTACAGTGTAAGTTGGATTATGACATGCATCGTATGACCCACACCATTCGGAACGGGGAATTATTTCGGGGAATTCGGGGCAGGATTTCGCCCCAGATGCCACCGCATGATTATCCGCATCCACTCTGATATCATGGCTGATATCCATTAACACCATTTGAATTTCGGCTATGGTTTCGCCTTCGGGCGGATGAACATAAAACTCAACCGAGTCGTGAAGCCATTCGTCGATACCAAATAGCAAATCGGTGAAATACGCTCCGGTGGCAGTTTCTCCCGGCCGCGTGTATCCATCATCGGTTTTCCATTGCGACCAGCCCAAACCGGGTTTGTGAACCTTGTACACTACAGTATATATGTTTGCCGGATAATTATTGGAAGCTGCCTGCCAGCCTATCGAAAAAGAGGTAAAAGGGATGGCCGTCTTTAGTTTATAACCGTAACCACCTTCGGAATTTTGCTGGAGCGGTTCGTCAATCCGAATCCGTATTAATGATGTCTCATCTTCGAAATGCTCGCTGAGCCGGGTGTACATAGTTTGGCTGTACGCTAAACCCAACACCGAAACAAAGCACAGTAGTGCGGTAAGCTTTTTCATGATGCTTGTATTTTGCCTTGCAATTTACGAATATTGAATCGAAATTCAAAGGAATAAAGGATGTTGTGAAAAATTTTGAGGTGCTGGTGAAAATTATATAATCACATTTCTTTCTATCTTAGACAAAATTTTATCATCATGCCTGTACTTGTCGAAGTATGTCTTGAGTCGGTTCAATCTGCATTAATTGCTGAAAAATCAGGGGTATCGCGTATTGAACTTTGCTCCGCACTGGATCTGGGGGGCATCACCCCGTCGCTGGGCCTGATTCGTTCGGTATGTGAGACAGTGTCAATTCCTGTATTTGTACTGATACGTCCGCGTCAGGGAGATTTTGTCTATAACAGTTCGGAGCTTTCGCTGATGAACCGCGATATTGAGCTGGCTATCGAAGCCGGCGCTAAGGGAATCGTTTCGGGCGTCCTCGATGCCACAGGCAGTGTAAATAGTAAAGCCACGCAACAACTTATCCGGTCCAGCCATGGATTCCCTTTTACATTTCACCGGGCATTCGACCGCACAAACAACCCAATGTCGGCCCTATCAGCAATTATTGAGCTTGGGGCTGACAGGATACTGACTTCGGGGCAGGCGTCCAATGTAAAAGCAGGTAGTGAGCTGATTCGTTCGCTCATCGAAAAGGCTGCAAACCAGATTACCATCATGCCCGGGGGTGGACTGACTCCCGAAAATGTAGGTTGCATCCTTCAGGCCGGGGCAAGAGAAATTCACCTTTCGGCACGGGCACCTGTGTACAAATCGATGAATGCAATCGCAAGCTCCGTAAAATTCAACCAGAACAACACAGACGAAAACCTGCACTACGAAACTTCTGAAACCATCCTAAAACAACTGTTCGAACAAATAAATAAATTTCAGTTCACATGAAAAAAATACTACACATTATTTTAATTATCATTTTTTCTGTAGCACTGGCTTCATCATGCAAGGTGGGGAAATGCATGAATTTGAAAAATTCTCCGCATAATTTACCAGAACAAAACCTGACGGCATCTATTGGTAACCGAGACATATCAATGCATAACATGAATCTTCACCAATCGAATACAAATACTTTTATTGTTGATGAGATGAAACCAAAAGTATTTGGAACGAATGAAGATTCCTGCGACATGATAATTTTAAGAAATGGTGAAGAAATTTCTGCAAAAGTTTTAGAAATTGGAATTCACGAAATTAAATACAAAAAATGTGTCAATTTGAATGGTCCAACGATTTCAATTCTTAAAAACGATGTTTTTATGATTAAATATTCCAATGGAACAAAAGATGTAATGGAATCAACCGACAACTTTTCTAATGATAATTCAGATAAATCGGCTACAATTCCTTGTAATATCAATGCCAATAAATTTGACATCGGAATTGAAGGAAGCCCAAGCTTAGTTTATTTGAAGGGCTTAAACATTTATGATTTTGAACCGACTTTGGGTTTTTCGGGCGGTATTTCATTCCAATATAATTTCCCTGAAATTATTTCAATCAGAACAAATGTTTCCTTGGAAAGGAAAGGTGCAATATTTCGTAGCACACTTACTGATATAATGGGAAATACACAAGAGCAAGTACAGCACTCGAATTTTAATTATATAACATTCCCCATTCTTATTAAAGCATCTCTTGGTAAAAATGTCAAGTACTTCATAACCGCTGGTGCTTTTGGGGGATATCTTTTAAATGCTGAATTAGATTTTGATATTCAGGTAACAACAAATAGTGGCAACCATTCTCCTTTTGATGTAACTGAAGATTATAAGCGTTTGGACTTTGGTATTACTACAGGGCTGGGAACTGCGGTACCAATTGGAGAAAAAATATTACTTTCTTTTGAAATAAGGAACAATACGGGCATTTATACGATTAATAAAATAATAGAGGACGACAATTATCCACCTATTAAAACCTCCTCAACGAATTTTTTAATTGGATTTTCATATAAGTTTGGGATGAGGGAGACAATTAAATAAAACGCGATACAGTAATTCAATCCTTGCTGCATCGACAACTCAATGTATTTTTTTCTCTCAGTATAAAGTTTTAGATTTGTGTAAATAATTCAGTTTACTATTTAGGGCAAAATTCAATTGAAAAATGAAAAAATTACTTTTTATAGTCACAGTAATTGCATTCGCGTCTTGCAACAACGACAAGAATTCCTTCGATTCAGCGTATTACAAACAGGCAGATACCGATTTCGAAGAGGTAAAAAAACTTTCTGTGCACCGTAACGATGCGCTATTTACGGTATTCGAACAAAATCTGAACGACGAAGAAATCCGCTACCTGAAGTTTTTATATGCCTATATGCCCTTGTCGGACATTGCAGACCTTGATGGAGCGTTCTTTCTTGCCCAGGTTCGGACTGCACTCGAAGCCCGCGGGCAGTTTTCGTGGGGTAAAACCATCCCCGATGATATTTTCCGCCATTTTGTGCTACCCTACCGGGTGAATAATGAGTTTCCCGATTCGGCCCGTCAGGTATTTTACCAGGAATTGAAGCCTCGTATTGAAAATTTAAGCATGCACGATGCGGCTCTTGAAGTGAACCACTGGTGTCACGAAAAAGTGAATTACCGGGGTACCGACGAGCGCACCATCAGTCCACTCGATGCGGTTCGCTCCGGATTCGGCCGCTGTGGCGAAGAATCTACTTTTGCCGTTACCGCCCTCCGATCGGTGGGTATTCCTGCCCGGCAGGTTTACACCCCACGCTGGGCGCACTGCGACGACAACCATGCCTGGGTTGAAGTTTGGGTCGATGGTAAGTGGTATTTTATGGGTGCATGTGAGCCTGAGGCTGACCTCAACCGGGGTTGGTTCGAAGCACCAGCGACACGCGCCATGCTGGTACACACCCGTGTTTTTGGCAAGTACACCGAAACGGAAAATCAGATGATAACCAAAAAGAAATATTCCATTATCAATGTGATTGACACCTACATCAAACCGGTGCAATATGTTGTTTTGGTAAAAGAACCGTCCGGGACCGTTGTTGAAAATGCTGAAGTCCGATTCGGGCTATACAATTATGCCGAATTCTATCCTATCGCCAGCCTGAACACCAATGCCAAGGGATTGTGCAGCCTGAACACCAATCACGGCACACTACTGGTTTCGGCAACAAAAGACAACCGGATGGCCTATGATGATTTCAGGGTAAATGAAGGAAAAAGCGCGGATACTTTAGTGTTGATTCTGGCCCCGTTTACTCCTGCTGCATTTGAGGAGAATATCGATATAATCGTTCCGGTGGAGTCGGCTACAGCCAAGCACAATACCGAAGATGACGCCCGCAACCAATGCCGGGTGAAGGAGGAAGATTCTCTGAGAAATGCTTATGCCGCAACATTCCCCGACGACAAACTGATTTTTGTTTTTGCCGAAACCCGCGACCTGAATTCAATGGATATTGGGGAACACATTAAAATGAGCTGCGGCAACTACTCCGAAATCATGGACTTTATCGATAAGGCGGCTGCCAGCGATAAAGATAAATGTCTTGACATGTTGAACCTTCTCAACGAAAAAGACCATCGCGATGCACGCAGCAATGTATTGCTTGACCATTTCAATCATTCAACAAACAACGGGTATAGCAACGACATTTATTTAAACTACGTACTAAATCCTCGCATTTCGACCGAAAAAATGAAAGCCTACCGAAGCTATCTGCAGGCGCAGTTTAGTCGGGGCTTTGCCGATTCGTGCCGTAGCAATCCCGGTCTGGTGGCTGACATGGTAAAAAAACAGATTGCCATTGACGATGAGTGGAATTACTATGGCGTTGCAATAACTCCCGTGGGCGTGCACACGATGAAAATTGCCGATAAGCGCAGCCGGAACATCTATTTTGTGGCCGTATGCCGTAGCTTTGGGATAGCAGCCCGGTTAAATCCTGTGACCTATATTCCGGAATATTATTTTGGCAACAGTTGGAAAGAAGTACTTTTTGATGCTCCCGGTGAAACCGGCGGCGAAAAATCAGCATCATTGGTTTTGAAATCCGAAAATAAGGCATTGAAATATTACGCAGACTTCACCATTGCACAATACGAAAACGGAAAGTTTACCACGCTTGACTATGGTTGGGACACACCATTGTCAGAGTTGTCAATGCCTTTACAGCTTCGCCCCGGTTACTACATGCTTATGTCGGGCAAACGCTTGCCGAATGGTGATGTGCTGGTATGGCGTAAATTTTTCAGTGTGGAAGCCGGCAAAACCCTGAGTGTGGACATTATTGTTCGTAACGAAACAAATAAAAACAAGGTGATTGGTAAAATTACCAACTTCAGCAAAATTGCCGGGGCAAAACAAACTGACTATTATCTCACAGTCTGGATCGACACCGGCAAGGAGCCGGGCAAGCATATTTTGCAGGAATTAGCCGATAACCGCAATAGTTTCGTCAATGCCCCAATTGCGATTAACCTGCAATGTGTTAA
>JAGOEF010000132.1 GCA_017997855.1 Bacteroidales bacterium | reverse complement strand
AACGTTAAATTCCAGAATGCAATCCTGTTGAATTCGTTTTTTAAAAACAATAAGAAATTGAAACAGGTTAAATTCATCAATTGCAGGGCTGATAAATTAAGCTATGCTTTTTTGAAAAATAACATGGCTGATTTATCGGGCATTACCATGATTTCGGAACCTTATGTAAAATAAGTGATGGAAAACAAGTCCAGGCTTTTGCGGTTGCAAAGGTATATTACAATAATAAGCATCACAATATATTTTTAAAAAACCAATTCACCGTTCTCAACATCACAACGTGAATAAATTGAATTGACCCTGTAAGCATTCTTGGTGCCTTGTTAGTAATTTTACCTGAAATCAGCGACTATGAAAGCCGAAGAAATTCTTTGTGAACTCTTTCGTGAATATTTCGGACAACAGCCCGAGCAGGTTATCCCGCTCCGCCAGTCCGGTTCAAACCGGCGCTATTACCGGCTCAGGGCGGGAAGCATTTCGGCAATAGGTACACATGGCAACGATTTGAACGAAAACAGGGCCTTCGTTTACCTCACGCGCAAGATGCGAACCATCAGTATTCTTGTTCCTGAATTGTATGCTGTAAGCCACGACGAAACCTGCTACCTGCAACAGGATATTGGCGACACTGCCCTGTTTACTTTAATTACCCGAACCCACGAAGCCGGCGAGCCCTATAACGCTGAAATAGATTTGTATTTGCGAAAGGCTATCGAACAGCTGGTACGCCTGCAGCGCGATCTGCCCGGGGTTATCGACTTCGCGAAATGCTATCCTTACCAATATTTTGGCCGCGAATCGGTGTTGTTCGATCTGCGGTACTTTATGTTTTATTTTGCCAAAATATTCGACCTTAGTTTCGATGAGTTAAAGCTGGAGAAGGAATTCGAACGTTTTGCCACAGAGCTCACCGAAAGCGATTATCAAACCTTCATGTACCGCGATTTTCAAAGCCGCAATATTTTTATTCACAACAACGAAGTGTTTTTTATCGATTATCAGGCGGGCAGGCGCGGAGCTCCGCATTACGACCTGGCATCGTTGCTCTATCAGGCCAAGGCGCAGATTCCCGAAGACAAACGCATTGCGCTCCTCAAATACTATATGGATTGTGCCGGAATTGCAGGTCAGGCTGACCGTGACAATTTCAGCCGTTCGTTTTACCGTTTTGTCTGCATTCGCATGATGCAAACACTGGGTGCTTATGGCCTCCGTGGCATCATCGAACAGAAAACCCATTTTATGCAAAGCATTCCACCGGCCGTGGCCAATCTGAAACAAATGTTGCCCTGTTTCGGTCTCGGAGACAATTTTCCACAAATGCACCGGCTCCTGCAGCAGGCAAGCGAAATAGGTGAACTACAGATGTCAAATGTCCACGAAACGCAACTGACCGTTACGGTGTACAGCTTTTCTTATAAAAAAGGCGCATTGCGCGATTACTCCGGCAATGGCGGTGGTTTTCAGTTCGATTGTCGTGGAATAGTGAATCCGGGCAAAAACGAGGATTTTGTCTCACTCACCGGACTCGACGAAGCTGTGGCAGACTTTCTTAGCCGGAATACCTGTGCCGATGAATTTGTAGAACAGGCATTAAATATGGCTTCAATTAACATTGAAACATACCTCGAAAGAGGATTTACCCACCTGATGATAGGTTTTGGATGTACCGGTGGCCGTCATCGCAGTGTGTACTGTGCCGAAAAGGCCGCAAAGAAAATTGCCCTTAAATATTCAGGGAAAAATCTGCGCGTGATGCTTATCCACAAGGAACAAGGCATGCAGCGAATTATTAATTAATCTACCCGTGTGAGTTTGAGCATATTCGTGGCATTCTTACTTGTCATCGGTGTTGAACCCACATGAATAATCAGATCACCTGCCTGAACCACCCCCTGACTTTTCAGGATTTTAATCGAATGGGCAATGGCTTCGTCGATGTTGGTATATAGGGGAATACTGTAGGTTTTAATAATGCCCCACAACAACGGAAGCCGGCGTAACAGCCTTTTATTTCCAGTAAAGGCATAAATATCGGCTTTGGGCCGGTAGCTCGAAATCTGAAATGCAGTATGCCCCGAATAGGTAAACGCTACAATTGCCTTTGCCCCGGTTTGCTTGGCCATTACCCCTGCCGAATGACAAATTGAGTCGGGCAGAAAATCGGAAGCCGCTTTATCGGGTTGGTGGTCAAGGTAGAAAATATCGTTGTTTTCTTCGGTATATTCAATAATGCTCTGCATGGCCTTAATCGATTCCACCGGAAATGCTCCCACCGAGGTTTCCCCACTCAGCATGAGGGCATCGGCTCGATCGATCACAGCGTTGGCAACGTCGGTGGCTTCGGCTCGGGTAGGCCTGAAATTGGTAATCATACTCTCCAGCATCTGCGTGGCGATTATCACAGGTTTACCCGCTTTTATACACTTCTCAACAATCAGCTTCTGAATGGTGGGTACCTGATTAAAACTGACTTCTACCCCCAGGTCACCGCGGGCCACCATAATTCCGTTGGCTTCGGCAATTATGTTGTCGAGGTCAGCAACTGCCTCGGGTTTTTCAACTTTGGCAATTACATCGATGTCGGCATTGTGTTTTTTTATAAGGCTTTTCAGATCACGCAGGTCGGAGGCATTTCTTACAAACGATAGCGCAATCCAGTCAACTGAGTTTTTAATAGCAAATTCAGCATCCACGATATCTTTTTCGGTAAGACTCGGCAGGGCGATGCCGGTGTTGGGCAGGTTGACACCCTTCTTCGAACTGACAATGCCTCCGTTAACAACCCGGGTTTTTACCGAGGTGTTGCGGTCGGTTTCCATCACTTCGAGCCGGATTTTTCCGTCATCAATCAGCACCATGCTTCCGGGTTCAACATCACGGGCAAAAAACTCGTAGTTGATAAACAACTTCTCGGCGGTTCCTATGCAGGGCAGGGTGGTAATCTCAACAGGCGCACCGTTTTCGACCAGCACACCATTGTTCTCTACATCACCAATGCGGATTTTTGGTCCCTGCAGGTCAGCCAGAATTGCAATATTAACACCCATTTCTTCCTCGAGTGCCCTGATGGTTTCGATAACCACCTTTTTGTCGTCGTGCTTGCCGTGCGAAAAATTCAGACGGAACACATCGAGGCCTTCGTTGATCATTTTCTTGAGCGATTCGCGGTCTTGCGAGGCTGGACCCAGCGTTGCGATGATTTTTGTTTTTGAGTCGGTGATGCCAAACATAGTTGTTGTTTTTTGAGGGTTATTCGACGATAAAAATACTTTTTTTTTCGCATCCAATCAATAAAAATTATTGAATTGTTATTTAATAGTGCCCAGCCCTGTTGTTTTATAATTAGTTGATAAAAACAATTTGGAAGCAATCGCCCGATTGTGAAAAACACTACATTTGACAAAATTATTAAAAACGATATTCATGAGCCGATTCCTTTGTGCTGTTCTGTTGCTGGTGTTCTCGCTTTCGGTGTTTGCCGGACCTGTTGACGAAGCCACTGCCCGCCGTATTGCTTCCAATTTTATTGCGTTTCAGGCCTCCAAAATTGGTGTTGCTTCGGTGAAGTCCAACAATGCCATGGTTCAGGTGCGTAGCAAAGGCGACATTAATTACTATTACGTAATCAATTATCAGCAGGGTGGTTTTGTGGTGGTTAGTGCCGACGACGCTGCTATTCCTGTGCTGGCTTACTCCTTCGACGAAAACCTCGATATGAACAACATGTCGCCCGCCACCCGCGAATGGCTGGGGCAGTTCGAACAACAATTTGATATGTTGTTCGCAACAAACCCGGAACCGGTCGAATCAATTACTACGCTATGGAGCAACTTATACAACAACCAACTGTCTGCCGCCAAAGAAACTCAGGGTGTCAATAAACTGGTGCAGACCCGCTGGAATCAGGATTATCCCTACAATAAATTCTGTCCGTTTCATCCATTAGGACCCGGTGAGCGTTGCTATGCAGGATGTGTGGCCACAGCCATGTCGCAGGTGATGAAATACTACAACTACCCCGAAACCGGAAGGTTTCAGAAAACCTATTTCTGGGGCGATTACTTCACCATTGATTTTGGTGCCACCACCTACCAGTGGGATCTGATGACCATTACGGCCAACGCCGACAGTCAGGATGCCATTGCTGAACTGATGTACCATTGTGGTGTTGCCAGCAACATGAATTATGGATACGACGGCTCTGGAACTCAGGTTGAATTGGCCATGTATGCCCTCAAATACTATTTCCGCTACCGTGCCGATTGCTATTTTGCCGATAAGGACGATTATGAGGATGCCGACTGGAAGTTCATGCTGAAAATGGACCTTGATATGGGCAAACCCATTATATACCGCGGCACTAATAACAATGGCGATGGTCACGCATTTGTATGCGATGGCTATCAGGATACTTCCTATTTCCATTTCAACTGGGGATGGGGTGGTGCTGCCGATGGTTTTTATCATCTGGGAGGTATTAATCCTTCGATTAGTTTCTATTGGGGACAGGGTGCCATTTTCAACCTGAATCCCTACGAAGCAGCCTATTGCGATACCCTGGTGCTCGACCAGCGCGAATGGAAACTCACCGATGGCAGCGGTCCGAACTACTATTGGAACAATTCAGCATGCACCTGGCTTATTGCCCCCGAAGAAGCCGAAAAAATTGACATCCGTTTCAATGAATTTAACACCGAGCCGGCAAACGATATTTTGTATATCTACGATGGCCCCGACGACAATGCCCCATTGTTGGGCGCGTTCTCAGGGTTTTCGCTCCCCGAAAATATTCAATCATCCACCGGTCAGGTATTTCTTAAATTCATTACCAACGGGTTCGATCAGTACATGGGCTGGGAACTCGAATATGCTGTGAACACTACCGATATTGCTACTTCCGGTAACGCGAAAATCAACATTTACCCCAACCCTACAGTAGAATCGGTAATGATTAACCATGGTGTTTCCTGCCATGCTGTAGAAATTGTAAATATTCACGGTTCACTGGCAATGCATCATAACTGTACCGGCGACCAGACCCAACTCGATGTTTCATCTCTTCCCCAGGGCCTATATATCGTTCGCCTGCTCTTCGACAATCAGATTATTGTCCGCAAACTGAATATTCAATAAATAACGCTGTAAACAAAGGCCCCACGCCTTAGTTCTCCATTCGATTTGCTCATTGTTCAGGATGTTGAAACCGTCCAACGCATGTATGCAGTAAGCCTCCAAGCTTACGGCTATCTAACACACTTATGCAGTAAGCCTCCACGCTTACGGCTACTTACACACGTATGAAGTAAGCGTCCTCGCTTACGGTTAACTACAAACCAATAATAAATTTATTTCTCCGAGCGTCTCCGCTCCCTATCATTCCCTCTCTCTAAAAATCAATATAATACCCTTCGTTTATGCCCAAACTGTCGCAGGTGCCTGCATTCAGCTCAACCACAAAC
>JAGOEF010000131.1 GCA_017997855.1 Bacteroidales bacterium | reverse complement strand
CATACAATCGCAGCTCGGCGACACATTAATAATAATGTTGAAGTACAATGAATTTGTGTGTTCAATCACCGGCTTAGCGTATTCCACCAGACCTTCGAGAAAACGAAGGGTTTGCTCCTCATCGTCAGGTTTGGTAATTGCACCAAAAGGGCAGGTAGAAATACATTTTCCGCAACCAATGCACTTTTCTTTATCGATACTCAAGGGATTCAGGGTAATTGCATTGGCAGGGCATTCACTTACACAAGCACCACAGCCAACGCATTGTTTATTCTCTGATTTCGGGAAATCGTTGAAGTGCATATCACGCTTTCCATCGGGAGTTGCCATTCCCATCGAAACATTTTTAATGCATCCCCCAAAACCCGATCGGCCATGTCCCTTAAAATGGGTAAAATAGATTATCGTTTCGTAATTCTCAAAGTTTTTCCCTATTAATGCGGTTTTAAAATGCTTACCACCTACAATGGGCAGGCTTAAAGTTCCTCCTTCGTCGAGAATATCAATCGGGGCAAACGTAAAACCATGGTCATGTGCCAGTTCTATATGGCTTGCCGTAGTTTTCCGGCGACCGGAATACGCCACATTTGTTTCAATCAAGGTAGCATTCAGTTCCTTGCAAAGTGGCTCAACCATGCTTGCCGGTACAAAATAGGTGTTCCCATCTTCCCCAAAGTGCACTTTAATTCCAACCTTGCCTTTTACATTCGAACGAAAAAAGCCAAATATTTTCATTACCCCTTCGGGAGATATATCTTTAGTAAAATAAACGATGGCAGTATCGTTACGCACTTGCGAAAACGAAGGAGTCAAACCCACCAGAATAATTGGCAGAATTAACAGAATAGCCTGACGCATGTAAACTCTTAGTAAATTCATAATCATTGTATTGCAAAAAAGTAGAAGCAAAAATAAAATAAAATCACAATTTCTAATGGGTTTTCCAATAACACTTTGAATGATCTCAATTTTTACAGCATAAAAAAAAGCAGGAACCTTGTCCTGCTTTTAGAAGAATAAATTTAAAATTATTGTCTGATATCAAGCTCTTCGATAATATTGGATGCTCCGGCATATTTGTCAATTACCCAAAGTACATAACGCGAATCAACATTGATTGTGCGTTGAAGCGGGATACTGAAAATAAGGTTGCTGCAAAGCCATTCCCAGTTACCGTCGAAAGCCAGACCAATCAGTTCACCTTTTCCGTTAATTATCGGACTACCCGAATTACCACCGGTAATGTCGTTGTTACTGAGGAAACATACGGGCAAATGTCCAGTTTTATCAGCATAACGGCCATAGTCTTTATTTTTAATGAGTTGAATCAATTTCGGGTCAACATCAAATTCCAAATCACCCGGAACATATTTTTCGAGAATTCCTTCGGCATAGGTTAACCAATGATATTGAACCGCATCGCGTGGATCGTAGTCCTGAACTGTTCCGTAGGTAAGTCTCAATGTTGAGTTGGCATCGGGATAAAACGATCTTTCGGGTTGATATTTACGCATGGCTTCCATATAAAGCCTTTCACTTTCATCAATTTTACCCATTACACCCATATAAGCCATCTGTACAGTCATAATACCACCATAAATTGACTCCATAAATTTATATAGGGGATCGGCAGCGAGAACTTTCTTCGAAGGTTTTTCGAGGAAAGCAGCCAAGCGGGTTTTATCAACAAAAATACTGCGCGCATACACATCGTTTATAAATTTGGTGATTGATTCCTGTTCCGATTTACCCTTGTAAGTTTTAAAAATGAAGTTGGCAAATACTTCGGCACGTTCTGCCGCCGGTATTTCCTTGATGTAAAGATTCAGCATGGCTTCGAAAACCTTCTTGTCGGTAGCCTGAAAATACTTGGCAAAACTATCGTCGAGGCCGGTTTTAAACTCGGCAACCATAGCATCAATACTTTCTTTATTCGCTTTGGGGTCGTCTAAATAACCTGCCAGACTGAAATATTCCAGAACATTCATACCGCGGCTGGTTCCCTGAAACAAAGCCAGGAAATAATAATACATACTTTTACTGGCATCTCCATAGGTTTTATAGTCGGCAGCAAGGCTTTCGAGAGCACTTCCATAGATTTTTTTGCGTTGTTCGTCGGCATTCACCCATTCGAAAAATCCTTTTTCGTACGCTTTGCGCTGATCAATGGCATCAGTGGTTCTCAATGTCTGCATTTCGCCGTCAAAAAGTTTGCGTCCGTTGGCGTAACTGGCATACGAATCGGCAAGAGCAAGTCTGATTGCCGGGTCTTTATCCATATCTTCCTTCATTTTATCAAGCATTGTGCCCAGCAGGGTAACCAAAGCCGGATCGAAAACATCGCGTTTAAATTCCATTCCCGCCGACGACAGATAGCGCTCTGTTTCGCCGGGGTAGCCCATAATCATTGTAAAATCTCCTTCTTCAATGCCTTTTATTGATATGGGCAGATAATGCAAGGGTTTGTAAGGAACATTGTTTTTGTCATATCCTTCAGTTGGCATTCCATCGGGCGACATATATACGCGGAACATCGAAAAATCGCCTGTGTGACGTGGCCACATCCAGTTATCGGTATCACCGCCAAATTTCCCGATTGATGATGGGGGAGCGCCTACAAAACGAACATCACCAAAAACCTCGTAAACGAACAGGTAGTATTCACCACCTTTATACATTTCTTTAACTTTCACTTCGTAATGGGTATTGCCTTTGGCTTCTTTTTCGATTTCGGCAATTGCTTTTTTAATTTTGCTATCGCGTTCGCTACCCGGTGTTTCGGCGGTAATGCCTGCCAAAACCCTGTCGGTAACATGCTCAATACGAACCACGCGTGAAACCGATACTCCGGGAACCGAAATTTCTTCTCCATAATTACGTGCCCAGTAGCCGTTGTCGAGATAGTTGTTTTCGAGGGTGCTCAACGTAGCAATGGCTTCGTATCCACAATGGTGGTTGGTAAACAACAATCCTTTGGTTGAAACAATTTCGCCGGTGCAGAACCCGTTGCCACCTTCGCCCAACAACTGAAAGATTGCATCTTTCATACTGCTGTTATTGATGCTGTAGATTTGCTCGGGAGTGAGTTCACAACCCAGCTTTTGCATATCGGCATAATTCATTTTGCTCATGTGACCGGGAATCCACATTCCCTCGTCTGCTCTGGAGGTAAAACTCACGAGCATTAATAAGCCCATTAAAAAATAGAACGATTTTTTCATATTCAGTCGGTTAAGTTTATTTTTTACAAAAGAAACGAATTAAATTGAATGCTTCACCCGCAAAAACTTAAAATGTTCTTAAAACCTGAAAATCAAAACTCAGGAACCTGGAATCCATGAATTTCAAGATAGCGGCTCAAAATATGCCTCACATTGAGAAAAGTTTTTTTCATGGGTTTATTCAGGTTTTCGGGGCTAACCCATTTTGCGCGGGTAATATCCTCGACCGATTGGGGCTGCAATATTTCGTTACCGGAATATTTCATCTCGTACCAACGGGTCCGCTTTATCACAAATTCGGTGTTCTCCTCGTAAATATGCCAGGCATTATCAAGAAAACCGACAATTTCAAGAAAACCGGGGTCAATTCCACATTCCTCGCTCACTTCGCGAATGGCTGTAATAGTAATGTCCTCTCCCTTATCCTTTTTCCCCTTGGGCAAATCCCACTTTCCACGACGCCTGATTATCAGAACCTCATTGTCGGTATTCACTACCACACCACCTGCTGCCTTTACATAAACAAACAGTTTCCGAAGCTTTTTCAGGATTTTTTCGGGCTTCTTACCAAACAGGTGCAGACTTCTGATGTGGTTGTTTGCAAGGAATTTATAAATCTCTATATTTAGGTCGTGAATTTTGCTGAACTCCCTGTTGAGGGCACCGGGCCGTTCCACAGCTGATTCACTGATACTTATGAAACGATTTTTATAATAAACTATATTCATTTTTTTATGAAAAACATAGCTGAACAAATCGCAGATCAACTTCTGCAAATTAAAGCAATAAAACTGGAGCCGACAAATCATTTTACATGGGCCTCGGGCTGGTATTCTCCAATTTATTGCGACAACCGCAAAACCTTGTCGTTTCCTTCGGTACGCGGTTTTATCAGAGATTCGTTTGTAGATGTAATAAACCAAAACTTCGCTGATTACGATGTGATTGCCGGTGTTGCCACCGGAGCCATTGCCCAGGGAGCGCTGGTTGCCGATGCATTAAAAAAACCTTTCATTTATATTCGTTCGAAAGCCAAAGACCATGGCCTCGAAAATCTTATTGAAGGGTATCTGGAACCCAATAGCAAAGTGTTGGTAATCGAAGATCTGATTTCGACCGGCGGAAGCAGTCTCAGTGCTGTAAAAGCCGTTCGTGCAGCCGGCTCAGAAGTTGTGGGTATGGCGGCCATCTTTTCTTACAATTTCGAAACCGCGCGTAAGGCTTTCGAAGCTGAAGGAGTAAAACTGGTTACGCTCAGTAATTACGACGTACTTCTTAAGCACGCTACTGAAACAGGATACATTAAGCAAAGCGACATGGCCACCCTCGAAGAATGGCGCCGCGATCCGGGAAGCTGGAAGAAATAAAGCCCATGAGCGATCTCCATATCGAAAGTAAAATCGTGAAAAACCGCTGTGAACAGGAGCGGATTTACACATTTCTTGCTGACTTCAGAAATTTCGAAAACCTGCTGCCACCCGATGTCGGCAACCGGCATTTCGAAGCCGAAACATGTTCGTTTTCGGCCAAAGGGCAACAGGTTACACTAAATTTTGTAAGCAAAGAGCCTTACGATTGCCTTAAAATCGGAAGTTCGGGCACACCCTTACAGGAAGTTTTCCTGTGGGTACAGCTTAAGAAAACCGAAGATTTACAAACAGCCATCAAGCTCACACTTAAAGCTGATGTAAATATGTTTCTGAAAAACATGGTCGAAAAACCCATGAAAGCCGTACTCGACACCCTGGCTGACAGGCTGGCAGTGATGGATTTTAACCGATAATCGTATCGGTTATCGGATTATTACTTTTTTCGAAATTTCGTTGTGTTGCAAACGATTACTAAATGTAAACACATAGGTGCCTTTAGCCAGATTGCTCACATCAATATAATCGTGGCGACGAACATTTTGTGAAAACACTATCTGACCCGCACTATTAATTACCTGTAACATGTACTCAGGAATAGCACCACCCCAGTTTACCTGAATCTGTTCGGAAGCCGGGTTCGGATAAACCACAAACTCGAGGGCAACGGGAGAAAAAATCTGTGTATTGACAAATAGGGAATAATAGTAATTTCCTTTGCTCCCATTTTCCCAATGGTCATCAAGCCACGACTCCTGATTTACTTCGGTAATCATATACTGGTATTCATAGTTTTCGGGCACATAAAGGTCAGCGGCTTCATATTCATAATTGTAAATATACGATGTTCTAGACCCGGGAATCCACTCTGTGTCTTTCTCCCAAATA
>JAGOEF010000130.1 GCA_017997855.1 Bacteroidales bacterium | reverse complement strand
GATGCTTGGCGCTGCCCTGCAATTAACCAATGCCTATGGCGACAGTTTTTTGCAGGACGACACCGTGTTCCCCAAAGGGGGCATCATCAATAACTTCTCGACAATCATTCTGTCGATTTCCCAGATTTCGGAAACCCTGTTTATTCTCGCCATCCCATTTTTTATGAAACGCTTTGGCATTAAAAAGGTGATGTTATTCAGTATGATTGCCTGGGTGTTGCGCTTCGGTCTGTTTGGTCTTGCCGAAAACACCACGCCCGGCTTTGCCCTAATAATCAGTTCATGCATAATCTACGGGCTGGCTTTCGACTTTTTCAATATTTCGGGTGCCTTGTTTGTTGAGAAAAATGCCGGTCATGGAATTCAATCTTCTGCACAGGGTGTATTTATGCTGATGACCAATGGGGTAGGGGCTGTGCTGGGTAATATCATTGCCGGACTGGTAATCGCAAAATGGTTCGAAGATCCGCTGACTCATGTAAAGGACTGGCCGGGAATCTGGTTGTCGTTTGCTGCTTATGCTTTGGTGGTGGCTGTATTTTTCGCCATTTTCTTCCGCTATAAGCATAATCCGAAAGATTTCGGCACCATTACCCACTAATCCGGGTTACTGTTGCAATCTACACGCTGGCTGAATCCATTTACGACATTTTATTAATTGAGAAAAGTTCCTGTGTTCAGTTGTATTGCTTTCCTCACGGGTCGCGACCGGTTAACATGTCATTGGAGATAGAGCGACGCGGGCAGCCACGACAAAAATGCGGGCCGGCCCGGGCGTGAATAACCGTTTAATAGAAAAAACAACAAAGGGCGAGAGAAGCAAACTACCCGAAGACCCGAAAAAGGTTTGCTTCTCGACGCTTTGGTTTGTCGGCCTGAGGTGAATGGCCTGAGCAGACAAAACACTACTTTGTTAGTTTTTTCATTAAACGGGTAGAGCGGGGGGATAGCTTATTTTTGTCTTGATTTTTTGGTACTTTTTCATCAAGGAAAAAGTATGAGAAAGCTGGGATATTGACTTCATAAATCCCGTTTAGTCGAAGCCAATCGCTCTCTCAAAAGTAATAAAATCACCCACTTTTTTAATAATCTGACGGGTGCTTTAAACAATGATCATATAGAAGTGAAAAATTTTACAGTGTTAGCAATATCAACTCACTGTATTTTTCGCCATTTTCTTCCGCTATAAGCATAACCCGAAAGATTTCGGCACCATAACCCACTAATCCGGTATTCCGGGCTGCCGTTGCTTTATTTTCCGGGAATCACCCGTTTTGTTTGTTGTCCTTTTGTTTCCTTTAATAATTCAATTTCTCCATATAATTCAATAATTCATGCCCCATTGAAGCATTATTTTATAATATAGCCGCAACTGCTGAAATTGTGTCTGAAAAATCAATATATTCGAAGAATATAATTACAGGCATCATGCGGATTTTTACTTTTCTACTTTTCATTTTTCTTACAGGAAGCCTGTGTGCTCAGGTTTCGATGACCGAACGCGAGAAAGCTTTGCAAATTCTCGAAAACAGGGGCGAAGTCTATTTCAGTTTCGAAAAGCCCGCCGATATTTCGCCGCGGCAACTCACCCGCATGATGTCCATCGACAAAGTGCAGGGCTCCCGCGTGTATGCCTATGCCAACTCCACTGAGTTTACCGGTTTCCTCAGCCTCAAAATCGATTTTTCGCTGGTTGACGAATACTACAATAATCCCAAAGCCATCACCATGGCATCGAGCCTGAGCGAAATGCAGAACTGGGACCGTTATCCTACCTACAGCCTCTACGTTGAAATGATGCAGAAATGGGCCAACGACTACCCCGCCATCTGCCGACTCGACACCATCGGCTTTTCTGCCGGATATAATATGGCCTTGCTGTGTCTTATTATTTCCGACAATGTGAATGTAATCGAAGAGGAGCCTTCGTTTTTTTGGACAGGCACCATGCATGGCGACGAAACCACAGGCTATATCATGCAGCTGCGTTTTGCCGATTACCTGCTGTCGAACTATGGCACCCTTCCCGAAATTACCCAATTGCTCGACAATGCAGTGATCTACATCAATCCCCTGGCCAACCCCGACGGCACGTTCTACCAGCACCCCGACGGTAGCACCATTGCCGATTCGCGCCGTTCCAACATCAACGATATCGATCTGAACCGCAATTTCCCGACCATCGACAACGGCCCGACACAACTCGAGGATGAAATTCTGGCCATGATTGATTACAGCCTCGCAAACCCCTTTACCATGTCGGTGAATACCCATGGTGGCGCCGAAGTGGTGAATTACCCCTGGGATTTCTGGACTTCGGAGCAGAATACCCATGCCGACGACGCCTGGTGGCAATACATTGGTCATATCTATGCCGATAATGTTCAGGAAGATGGCCCTTCGGGCTATTTTACCGGAGTTGTCAGCGATGGTGTTACCGAAGGCGGCGACTGGTATGTGGTGGATGGCAGCCGGCAGGACTATATGATGTACTTCAGAAATTGCCGCGAAATGTGCCTCGAACTGTCGAATACCAAACGGCCTGATAGTGAGGAATTGCCCGGTTTTTGGGACTACAACCGCGATGCCATGCTCCTCTACACACAACAGGTCTTGTTCGGGATTGGCGGAACCGTTACCGATTCCATTACCCACCAGCCCCTCGAAGCCATGGTGTTTGTCAACAGCCACGACCGCGACAATTCAGAGGTGTTTTCGCATCTCCCCACCGGATACTATCACCGACCCATTCTCGAAGGAAACTATAGCATAACGTTTTCTGCCCCGGGCTATAAAAGCAAAACCATCGACACACTGGCCATCAATAACGAATTCGTGCGTCTCGACGTGGAATTGGGTTCGCTCGACCTGTATCCCCCCGAAGTACACTTTGCCAGCAACCTTACCCAAACCGAATGCTCTGCCGAAGTACAGTTCATCAACCAGTCGGAAGCATCGGCAAACACCACCTACCTCTGGTATTTTGGTGATGGAACCACCTCCAATGAGCCCGATCCGCTTCATGTGTATCCGCATGCAGGCATCTTTTCGGTGGCACTGGTTGCCGAAAACCAGCATGGCCGCGATTCGCTCATGATGGAAAACTTTATTACCATTAACCTGCACGATGCCCCCGATGTGCAGTCGGCATCTTCGTGCAGTTCCGCAGCTTCGCTCAACCTATCGGCTTCGGGCGATGGCGATATTCTGTGGTTCGACAGTCCCTCGGCCAGCCTTCCCATTCATACCGGAAACAGCTTTACCACCCCCGAGCTTACACAAACCACCACCTACTATGCCGAAGACCATGTGAACCTCACCGGTAGTGTTGGCCCAATGCCCGACAGCGACGACAATGGCGATTACAATACCGACAATACCGACCATTTTCTGTTGTTCGACTGCTATCAGCCCGTGCTCCTGCAATCGGTGCGGGTGCTCGCTACTTCGGCCGGTAACCGAACCATCAGCCTGAAACAAAATGGCGAAGTAATTCAATCAACCACAGTCTATATCGCTGCAGGCGAACAGGTGGTTCCCCTCGGTTTCGATATCCCCGAAGGCACAGGCCTGCAACTGCTGTGTCAGGGTCCGGCAGGATTATACCGTGGTTTCTCGGGTTATTTCGACGGCTTTGGATACCCCTTTGTGCTCGACAGCTACATCAGCATCAACCAGGGTGACGACACCCAGTGGTGGGACGATGAGCTGAAATACTATCCCTATTTCTACGACTGGCAACTCGTGCTGCAGCAGTGTGTCAGCCCCCGCGTCGAAGTATATGCCGTGGTTACTCCGAACAATCCGGTAGCCGATTTTGACTTCACCAATACCTTTGGGGTGTATCAGTTTACCGATAACTCCGAAAACGCTTCTTCATGGCTTTGGGATTTTGGCGACGACCAGACCTCCACATTGCAAAACCCCACCCATACCTATCTCACCAGCGATACCTATCAGGTGCAGCTCACGGTGACCAATGCCTGTGGATCGCATTCCGCATCGCAGTCTGTCGAAGTACATGTGAACGCCATCAGCAATTGCGCGTCGAAATTCCTCATACATCCCAACCCCACACCGGGTCCGGTATATCTTACCAATCTGTCGGGAAACGAGAAAATCGAACTGCGCGCGCTGTCGGGTCAGGTAATTACGACCATGCAACCCAACCAGACCGATTGCCTTATCGACCTGTCGTCGCTGCCCGATGCTGCCTATGTGCTGCGCATCATCAGCGAAACCAATGTGTATAATTATAAGATTATTAAATATTAATTTTTTAGAACATGAAAAAACTGTTTATCATCCTCGCACTGCTGCTTGTTTCGGGCATTGTTCCAATTGTTGCACAGCAGAACAGCAACCTAGATTTTGCCTATGAAAAATTGGCTATAGATAAAGGATTCTTTTTTTCTTTTGATTTGCCAGAGCACGAAATTATGTTGAATTTATTTAATCAGATATCTATAGATGGTTTTGAAAACGGTAGGGTTTTAGCTTATGCTAACGAGATGGAATTTAACAAATTCTTGACTTATGGCATTGATTTTCTACCGAATTATGATTATTATAATTCGCCCAAAATTTCATCAGCAAATATGGCTACTACAGTAGCACAAATGGCTAACTGGGATAAATATCCTACTCATAGTGTCTATGTTCAAATGCTGCAAAATTTTAAAACCAATTACCCAGCGTTATGTAAGATTGATACAATAGGATATTCAATAAATGGGTGGCCTATATTATGCCTGATAATATCTGATAATGTTGGGACTGACGAAGACGAACCTGAGTTTTGGTGGAGTGGTACTATGCATGGAGATGAAATAACTGGGTATGTTCTTTTATTAAGATTTGCAGATTATTTGCTATCAAATTATAGTTCGAACCCAACTGTTGCTAACATGGTTAATAATATGGAAATTTATATTAACCCATTAGCTAACCCTGATGGTACGTTTTTTGGATCTACTGGTGGAACTCTTATACACGATAGTCATAGATACAATGCAAATGAGGCTGATTTGAATAGAAGTTTCCCAATGCCTAATGGGTCAACTCCAGAATACAGCATTCAACCAGAAACTCAATGTATGATGGATTATGCCGCTGATCATGACTTTGTTATGGCTGTTAACACGCACGGAGGCACAGAATGTGTTAATTATCCATGGGATACTTGGTTAAGTGCTGACAGACCACATGCTGACAATAATTGGTGGTATTTTGTTTCTTATGTTTATGCAAATGAAGTTGAAATCGATGCGCCATCAACTTATTTTGAGGGTCCAGGTACCATGTACAATATTGGTGGAACAAATACCACTGGAGTTACACATGGAGCTGATTGGTACTATGCATATGGCTCTAGACAGGACTATATGAATTATTTCAGAAATATACGAGAAATGACACTTGAATTATCAGATACTAAACAAATTAGTGGGTCGAGTTTGCCAACTTATTGGAATTATAATA
>JAGOEF010000129.1 GCA_017997855.1 Bacteroidales bacterium | reverse complement strand
AGCCGACAATATGGATATTGTTAAGCAAATGAAAGAGATTGTCCCCGAGTTCATCAGTCAGAATTCTCCATACGAAAAGCTGGATAAATAAGCAGGTGTTTTTCAGGGACTCTTTGGGATTTTGAAGACAGCAAGCCAATCCGGTCACCAAGTCGGTGCGGTGGAAGGCCCACATCTCGACCTCGTTTGTAACGAGGTCGCATTTACTTGAGCATTTGCAATGCATTATCTCAGACCCGAAACCATCTGCATAGCGGCATTTACTTAAAAACCAATTTTTCGGTTTTAAGCAGTTTGCCTTCGACAAATAAATTGCATATATACACACCCGGCTTCCAGCCTTTGGTAGAAATGTCGGTTGTTTCGCCTGTAATGGGTATTTTACTTTGCAAGTGGCCATTGAGGCCTGCAATAATAATTTCGGCATTCTGATAGCTTGCGAGGCTGGTTTTTACTGTGAACCCGTTACTGCTTGGATTTGGGAAGATTTGCATGGCAATCTGCTCAAACTGCGGAACTCGATTGCCAAGCTCAATGTAAATGGTTTTGTTAGCGGTTTTCACACATCCGTCTTGTGTTACGCTTACCTGAACATAGTATTCGCCGGGGTCGGTGTATGTATGCTCCACGGCTTGGGATGCGGTCACTGAGCCTGTCGAAGTGCCGAAATCCCACTCCCAGCTATCGGCATAAGGGTTGTTGTTATAGAGGTTAACCTCGGCCTCGCCATTATAAATATAAAAAGTATCGGCCCATGTATTTATGCGTGGTTTTAGATAATCGCAGCCGTTGTCGGGCATATAGAGTTTAACGAGGCCTTTGGAACGGTGTGTTGGATTTGGTGAATCGCCACCCCAGTATGAGAAACCGCCACCAATATAAAGAGTATCACGAAAAACCTCAAGAGCAAAAATATTATCATTAAATGCACCACCGATACTGTCCCAAGTTTCACCATTCCATCGAGTTATAAATGTCCTGTAATTTGTTTCATTATCATAATATTGCCCACAGCCTGTAAACAAATCTCCTCTGTAAATAGCAACCGATTGCGGCCAAAGTGTTGTTTGACAGTATGCGTCCATGTAATTCCATCTAAAACCATCCCACATTGCCACGCCATAAGAAATGCTGTCGCCAACTTGATTAAAGCCGCCGCAAACATACAAGAAATTATTTATTGTGTCGGTTTTCAATTCATAAATATAACCGTTTGGCTGATCTGGGTGCATTTCCCATTCGCCATTACCAAGGTAACGCCTAATTCCCCAGTTCCATGCAGAGGCATATAATTCTTTGGTGAATATTTCCATTGCTGCACAAAAATTGCCAAAACCATTATCGCTAATGTTTATCCAATTATTATTCGAAAAAGCAGCAACCTTGTTATATTCAACCGATCCAATATTGCCAAAATATCCTCCAATAAATAATGTATCATTGTGCACGGTCAAATCACATACCTCTCCTGTAAGCCCACCCCCTCCAACCGATTGCCAGTGGGTGCCGGTCCATTGGGCAAGGCAATAAGTATTTGCTGCGCCACTTGCATCGGGAAATGTTCCTCCAATTACAATTTTGTTGTTGTACTTGGTAATTGTATTGATTGTGCCAAATGGATTTATGCCGCTCTGAAACTTGTAATAAGAATAACCATCCCAACTTATAATTTGATTTACCTGCTCTAAATTTGCGTACTTAAATGGACCTCCAATATAAAGCATATTATCGTCATCATTATATAAATCTTGAATAATAGCAACATCACCTCCAATATGCAAACTATCAATCATCCCTAAATCATCGCTCCAGTTTTGAGATTTTAATATTGGAGCAAAACACAGAAGTACTAATAGTATGGCTATTTTTTTCATGGTAAAACAAAGGTACAAAATAATATAAATAAGGACGAATGAAAGGAATAAAAACATCAGGCGTAAATTCAACAAGCAAGTGCGATTTGTTCTCGATGCGGTGCGGTTCTATATGATTATAATATTTTACACATTTTTTGTACATTTACCAGCAAGTCAAATAAGGTTTGGAATAATTTTTTGGAGTATAAAACAGGTAAAATATCATCTTAAAATTGTTTGTTGAAATGAGTAATATCAGGATATTTGAAAATAAAAAAGTGCGAACACAATGGGATGAAGAGAAAGAAATTTGGTATTTTTCTGTGATTGATGTGATTGAAATACTTACCGATAGTCCAAGACCCCGCAAATACTGGAATGCTCTAAAAACCAAGCTCAAAGTCGAAGGGAATGAAACGTCCCAAAAATTGGGACAGTTGAAAATGGTGTCTGAGGATGGCAAATTGAGGTCAACAGATGTTGCTGATGCGGAAACCTTGCTTCGTATTATTCAATCGATTCCATCGCCAAAAGCAGAACCTTTTAAACAGTGGTTGGCAAAAGTTGGCTATGAGCGAATGAAAGAAATTTCTGATCCTGCACAAAGTTTAGACAGGGCACGTGAAAACTGGAAAAAGTTGGGTCGAAGCGAAAAGTGGATTCAGCAGCGGATGACTGGGCAAGAAACCCGCAATAAGCTTACCGATTATTGGAAAAATACAGGCATTAAAGAACAAGACGAGTTTGCTATGTTAACCAATATTATTCATAAAGAATGGGCAGATTTAACCGTGAAGCAACACAAACAATTAAAAGGTTTGAAAAGCCAAAACTTACGCGATCATATGAGTGAGGCGGAGTTGATTTTTACTGCCTTGGCTGAACTATCCACCCGACAAATTGCTGAGACCGACAAGGCAAAGGGGTTAATCGAGAATGCCAAAGCAAGTAAAAAAGGAGGAGCGGTGGCCAAAAATGCAAGAAAAGAATTGGAATCAAAAACCGGTAAATCGATCATTACGGGTGAAAACTTTTTACCTCCAGCAAAAGAGAAAAAGAAAATGCCCCCTAAGAATTAATAAGCCACACCTCCGAACCGTTTGCACATAGCTCCGAGCCGTTTGCACGTGCTTCCGAACCAATAAAACGTAATTCCAAACCGGGCATCTCGGCTCCGCTCGATGACCGGTAATGTGGAAGGCGTTGCAGCGTGAAGGGAACAACTATTCCATACTATTCAGCCGTTTCTCGATTTCGTTGAGTTTTTTCATGATATCGGGAAGTTTTTTAAACCCGATAACGCATTTCATATATTCCTTACTATCCATTGCCGGAGCACCAACTATGGTGGCATTATCGTCGAAACCATGAATCAGGCCCGACTGTGCGCCAATTTTCACACCATCGCCCACTTTAATATGCCCCACCATGCCCACCTGTCCTGCAATCATACAATTCTTTCCGATTTTGGTAGTCCCCGAAATTCCGGTAAGGGCAGCAATAACGGTGGTGTCGCCAATTTCCACATTGTGGGCTATCTGAATCAGGTTATCGAGTTTCACGCCCTTGCGGATTATGGTAGAGCCCAGTGTCGCCCTGTCCACACAGGTATTGGCTCCTATTTCCACGTTATCTTCAATAATAACATTGCCCACCTGTTTCACCTTAATAAATTCGCTGCCCGACTGAGGAACAAAGCCAAAACCATCGGCACCGATAATACATCCCGAGTGAATATTGCAGTTATTGCCAATCTGCACTTCGTGGTAAATTTTCACTCCGGAATAAATGTTACAGTTTTCGCCAACACGGGAATTGCGGTCAACAAAAACGTGAGGATAAATATTGGTGTTGTTGCCGATGCTGGCTCCTTTTTCGATGCATGCGAAAGGCCCGATGTACACATTTTCGCCTACCTGAGCTTCGGGATGGATATAAGCCTGTGGATGAATTCCTTTGGCAGGACCCGTTTGCTCTTCGTAAAACTGCAGCAGACGCGCCAGAGCTTCGTAGGAGTTCCGTACCCTGATCAGGGTGGTCGAAACGGGTTTTTCAGCGACAAAATCTTCGTTAACCAGCACAACACTGGCCTGAGTATCGTAGATATAATGGGTATATTTGGGGTTGGCCAAAAAACTGATGCTTCCGGGCTGACCCTCCTCAATCTTCGAAAAACTACACACTTCGGCACCGGGGTTACCCTCCACGATTCCATGTAACATCGCTGCAATTTCGCCTGCTGTAAATTTCATAGTGGTTCTTGTTTTATCGGGTAAAATTAAAAAAATCCTGAAACAAAACACAGTCCCGGCACAATACCCAAAAGCAAAATGATAATTGCAAATCTATTTGTACATTTACCCACAATAAAAATTGATTGGATATGAAGGTTTTAATCTGCAGTCTGCTTTTCCTGATTGTTACGGTCAGCCTTTCGGCCCAGCACGACCCTGTTTTGTCGGAAAGTGAGCAGCAAGCTGTGTTGCATGAGTATGATATAACCCGTATGCTGAAAATCGGCATGAAACGCACCTACCTGCTCGAAATCAGCAACGGCGAACTTACCGGACGCAAAGCCCTGGTTTCGGAGCAATATTTCAACGACGACGGAACCCCTTCGCAACTGGTTAATTTCGACAGCACCGGCAACAAATCCAACTACAGCCTCTTCCGCTTCGACCGACAACGATCGAAAACCGAAGAAATCTATTTCGATGCCGACAGCAGTCTGCGCGGTGGTTTCATTGCCGAGTACGACAGCAGCCACCTGACCACAGCCCATTACTATTACAATCAAAAGGCCGAAATCGTTTCGAAGCAATTGTTTTCTTACGATTACAATAAGCATGTGGTCAGCGCACAGCTTTTCAATTCGGCGGGTAAACTATCGTCGGTGCGCAGCTATCGCTTCAGCAATTCGGTTACCCATGGTAAAATTCTTTCGGTTTCGACCAGCACTCCCGACAATCAGGCTATCGACAGCATAGCTTTTGTGTATAACGAAGAAGCTCAGGTTTCGGAAAAATTGTTTTTTGATGCCAACCATGTGCTGCTTCAAAAAATGGAATATTTCTACAACGACGCCGGCGCCCTGATTAAAACGATTGAGACAAACCGCATCACCCGGCAGGTCCGCGAATTATCCTATACCTATGATGCATTCGAAAACCCCGACAGCATCATCGAAAGCATCGATCGCAAAACCACAGCCGTGTATAAGTTCGAATATTTTTCGAAAACGGGAGCCCCTAAGTAGTTTTCTTACCGAGGCTGCGACACACCAAAGCCAACAGAAACACAAAGCACTCGCCCGACAGGAACCACAGTCGCGATGTGGCTGCAATAGTTACTGCAAGGGCATTGTCGAGGCCAATCCACATCAGCATGGCAGCCAAAACACCTTCGCGCACACCTACCCCGCCGGGAACCACAATGGCCAGAATTCCAAGCGTGGCGGCAAACGGAAAAATCAGCATCACAGCCGGGGTAATTGGCTGTGGCGATAAGCCCTGTGTGAACAAATAAAAGGCAAGACACCAGGTAATCCAAACCGCCAGAAACCATGGCGACACCCGCAACACCATGCCAAGACTCCACTGCGGTATGGTATATTTCTTTTTAATGATTTTCGAGATAAGCCACGACATCAGTGTATTGGCA
>JAGOEF010000128.1 GCA_017997855.1 Bacteroidales bacterium | reverse complement strand
CCTGTTTTCAGGCCTCTTTTTTTTACCGGAGAAAAACATCGTTCCAAACGAAATAAATCGCTACAAGCAAAGTCTGTTTTTAAATAAAAATCATAATATTTACAAATGTGAATAACGAAAGAACGAAAATTTACATAATTTACAAAAGTAAATCCATGAAACACATCAATATTTGGCATTGATATTTACATATGTAATCGTATTCTAGAGCCTGAATATTCAATAAATTTAAGCTTTTCAATGATTTATAAGTTACTTTATTTCAATTGATTAATATTTTATATTGAAGCAATAATTTAATTATTTGAATTACAATGGTGAATATGTTGTTTAAATTGATAAAATAAGCAATTTTACACTTATTATGTACTTGTAAATCAGATAAATAATAAATATATCTGAAGTAAACATTTAAAATAAGGATTATGAATTGTGTTGATTTTTCATGCCTTGCTATGAGAGCAATTGAACGCCGGATGTCAAGTTTTGCTTTCCATGTTGATATTTACAAATGTAAATAATTATAAAATTACAAATGTGAATAGTATTTGATTTACATTTGTAATCTCAGAAAAATTGACAAAATGAAAGACAGAATTGCTAAAATTTTGCAGGAAGAAGGTTTAACCGGCGCTCGGTTCGCCGATGAAATTGGTGTACAGGCTTCCAGCGTGTCGCATATTCTTTCGGGTCGAAACAATCCGGGTACCGATTTCCTTATTAAAATTCTGGAGCGTTATAGGGGCATCAATCCTGAATGGTTACTCATGGGAAAAGGCGAAATGTATAAAACAGCAAGTCCTGTGAAAAACGACCTGTCTCCTGTTAACAGAGAGCCTGATTTGTTCAATCAGGATATTCCAAAAAACAGGCAGATTGTCAATGAACCTGTGGCTAAAATTACAACGGTTGCCGAAAATGCAGCGGAAATTGAGAAAATTATTGTCTTTTACCGCGACAAAAGCTTTGTAATCTATCACCATCAATAGTAATTTTGTTTAAGAAACCTTGCGAAACACAAAGCTGCGATTTCCGGATCATCCCGATTTTACAATCTAATCCGAAGAAAAACAAGCAGATTTTATTGTACCTATTTTCTGACAGATTCCGAATGTAATCTGATGAAATTCAAACAATTGACAATCGTTAATAATTTCAGCGACAAATTGTTAACAAAGCGAATAAAGTAATCGGTATCTGGACTTACTATTTATATATTTGCCAAAAGCTATAACCTGATGAAAAAGTACGTTCACGATTTGATAGTTTACGATAAGCAAGTACTTAATGATGAGTACTTTCTGTTAGAATTAACCTATTCCGAACCACTCCCCGATATGCTGCCGGCACAGTTTGTTGAAGTGCTGGTCGAAAACGCACCCGGTGTTTTTCTGCGTCGTCCGATCAGTATTCACGATGTTGATTACGAAAAAAATACATTGAAGTTGCTGATACAAATTGTTGGAGAGGGAACAAGGCGTTTATCGCTTCTGCAGACCGGCGATACAGTGAATCTGGTATATCCGCTCGGAAATACATTTTCAATGCCCGAAAAGCCCGGTATTTTGCTTGTAGGCGGAGGTTGTGGTATGGCTCCATTGCTCTATACAGCGCGATATTTCCGGGATTTTGGTTTTGACCCGCAAATTTTAATAGGTGCACGTTCGAAACGCGGATTGCTGCTCCGTGACGAGTACCGTAAATATGGTGAGTTACTCACCTGCACCGAAGATGGCTCGCATGGTACCAAAGGCTATGTAACCGACCATCCGGTGTTTACATCCGGTAAAATCGACGTAATTTATGCCTGTGGTCCCACACCCATGCTTAAAGCAGTAGGAAGCTGGGCTTTAACGAGCAATGTGCATTGCGAGGTATCGCTCGAAAACCTGATGGCATGTGGCATCGGGGCTTGTCTGTGTTGTGTTCAGAAAACCATTGCAGGCAATAAAACGGTGTGTCAGGAAGGGCCAGTTTTTAACATTAAAGAAATTGTATGGTAAACCTAAAAGTTGATTTCAACGGACTGAAGCTGAAAAATCCGGTGCTTACAGCCTCGGGAACCTTCGGTTATGGCGAAGAATTTGCCGATTTTATTGACCTGAACAGTCTCGGCGGTTTTATTGTAAAGGGCACTACCTTGCTGCCGCGCGAGGGCAACAATTATCCCCGCATGGCCGAAACACCTTCGGGGATGCTCAATGCTGTAGGTTTGCAGAATAAAGGTGTAAACTACTTCTGCGAAGTGATTTATCCCCGCATACAACATTACAGTACAGCTGTTATCGTCAACCTGAGCGGTTCACAGATTAGCGACTATGTGCAGGCAGCAGAAATGCTGAACGGGCTTGAGCACGTGCCGGCTATTGAGCTCAACATCAGTTGCCCCAATGTGAAGGAAGGAGGTATGGCTTTTGGAACCACTTGTGCTTCGGCAGCTGCCGTTGTCAACGAAGTCCGCAAGGTGTACAAGAAGCACCTTATTGTGAAACTTTCTCCCAATGTCACCAATATAGCCGAAATTGCCCGCAGCGTTGAGGCCGAAGGCGCCGATAGTATTTCGCTGATTAATACACTGCTCGGCATGGCCATTGATGTGAATACCCGAAGACCCAAACTGAGTACAATTACCGGCGGTTTGTCGGGTCCTGCCGTTAAACCCGTAGCGGTGAGAATGGTTTGGCAGGTATTTAATGCGGTTAACATCCCGGTTTGCGGACTCGGAGGCATTATGAATGCAGCCGATGCCATCGAATTTATGTTGGCAGGTGCAACATGTGTGCAGGTGGGAACAGCCAATTTTATCGACCCAATGGTGTCGGTGAAAATTGTGGAAGGAATTTCTGAATATTGCGAAAAGTATGGCGTGAAACGAGTGAGTGAGTTGGTGGGTGCTTTACAGGTTAATTAATGAAATTATGAAAATGAAAAATCTGATTTTAGTTTGTGCAACAGCATGCATATTAGTGGCTTGCGGTGGTAACAGTGGTGGTAATAAAACTGACAATTACGATGCACAAGGAACGGGTGAAACTGCCGATAAAATGAACAATAAAACTGCCTCTGTTTCGTCAGATTACCTGATTACAACGACAGGAGCCGGTTTTGTCGTTGTGGGTGACTCGGTAATGACAAAAATCCCTGATAATATCAGCTATGAACTTAAAACCATTACCCGTAGCGAAGAAGGATACGAAATCGAAGTGAATACACTGACTTTAAAGGATATTGCGGGCGAAATCATGCAGGTTGACCTCACCGACGACGAACGGGTACAGGAAATTATGGTGTTAAGCTCAAAAGCAAGCACAGAGAAAGGAATGGGGCCGGGGAGCAAAATTACCGATTTTATAAAGGCATACCCTGATTATAAAATATGGTACACCTATGTTGCCGGTTGGATTATTCTGGAGTCTCCCTCGTTGAAATGCGTACAGTTTCTTCTCGATGAAAACGATTATATTGGTGATGCAAAAAAAATCAAACAGCCGGTTTCTGATATGGTCACACTGAAAGCAACTGATTTTAAGACAGATGCGATCATTACCAAGGTAAGGATATTTAACTATTACTAGGGAATTATTAAGCAAATTATACAGGCGACTCAAGGGTCGTCTTTTTTATCCCAGCACTTTTTTCAATGCATTGAAAAAGTTTTTTTCGATACTGCTGTATTTTCCATCACTGGCCAGCAAAGCTTCAATATCGGCATATAATTTTTCGCGGCATTCGGCAGTTTTTAGGTTTGCGCTGCAATAACTGCGTATTTTTTCGAGTTGCCAGTAATCGTTGTCTTTCCCGAATTCCTTTTTAATACTGGAATAAATTTTTGTATCAACTTTTTCGATTATATATTCGCGCTCTTCGGGTTTTATTTCGAGATCTGCGTTAGCTGCATAAAACAGTACATAAGCCAGAAACTCTTCGTATGTCCAGGTATTTTCAATATTTTCCATAATATTCTTATATTTATTATCTACAAAAATAATGATATAAATTTTTTAAACAAGTTCGAACATATATTATTGCGACTTGCATAAAAAATCATTTGGCAAATTCAATATTAAGTCTATTTTTGCACCGTATTGTAAAATAATGCAATTCGATTGATATGAAACACTTATATTATTTGATAATTCTTTTTTTTGCACTTATTCTGTTATCTGTTTTTAGCTCCTGTAAACCCGATGAACCATTGCCACCCGCTATTGAGTTGCTTTTTGAATCGGGTGATATTGCCGACGGCGATACCGTTGCAGTAGGTGGTCCGCTGCGCTTTACCATTACGGCAACAGGTGCCGATGCCAATATCACGAATTTTCTTGTCGAAAAGGTTTACGACGGTAATTATAAAACAGTTCTCGACTCAGGTTTGAATTCCACAGGATTCACTGTTAAGGAAGTTTATTATCAAGGGGTGGAAGAGGAGGTAAGCTGGAAATTTTCGGTGATGGACCGCAACCGTAAATCCGCTTCGGTATCGCTGAAAGTTATTAAGGATCCCGATTCACAATTCGGAGGTATTATAGAATTTAACGAAATTGTTTTAGGCTACCAGTCAAACACTTTATTGGGCCATTTTTTCCTCCCGATTCTCGAAGAAGTGTACTTTCAGGATTCTGCTACTCTTTTTCAGGATCAGGTTGATGTGCTCACTTATTTCAACTACAGCGAGGACAACGGTGTGAATATGCCTTCTCCCACATTTTCTTCTCCGGGAGAAGATGCCGGGGCTTATGGTTTGCTTTATACCGAATATTATCCGTTTCTCACCCAATGGACTACGCGCAACTACACCAAGTATGATATACGTGCTGACCATGGTGTTAGCAGCGACGATTTTAATTCAGCCCATAACGACAGCCTGCTGATTGTTTCTTACGATGATGTATGGGGGAAAAAGAAGTACAAATGGGCTGTTGATGGAACGATTATACCCTTTCAGACAGCAGGTGGAAAGAAAGGTTTGATTAAAGTACTGCAGGCCGATACGGTAGCAACCGGAAGTATCAAATTTGCCATGAAAATCCAATTATAAACCTAAATGTAACAGTATGAAAAAACATGTATCTCTTTTAGCAATCTTTGTAATGCTGCTTGGCACAGTAGTTTTTGCTCAACAGCAAGTGATTATCGGCTTCAGCTTTGCCGATAATACCGACGCCGAATTTACTGCCGATCAGGGCTTAAGCGGAAATTTGGGTTACAATGTGCGTGCCGAAAACGCTGCCGGCGACACAAGAACTCTTACCTACGAAGCCGGAGCAGCCGATTATGCAGCTTCTGCCACCGGTTGGGATGCCGGAGAAAACGATAAATTCTGGTCAATTAAATTCAAAGCCGATGGGTTTCAGAATTTTAAAGTCTCCTCGAAACAGTATGCTGATGCAACCGGTCCCAAGGAATTTAAAATTCAGTATAAAATTGGTAACAGTGGAACCTGGACAGATATTGACAACAATACCGTTACGCTGGCCACCGATTGGACTACCGGTGTTGTAACCGAATTGCCCCTTCCATCAGAACTGAAC
>JAGOEF010000127.1 GCA_017997855.1 Bacteroidales bacterium | reverse complement strand
AAAATTTCAAAGTCATGGTCTCAACATCCGAAAACACATTTGGAGCTGTTTTGCGCCGGTCGCAAGACGTTCAAACCTACATCTCCGGCTTCGAAGGCTACAATCCCCCACGCCCCAACGAAACTGCCGAAAAAATGATGACACTTATCAACGCAATCATTGCAACAAACGGCCTCGAAGCTGCACACTACGAAAACTACAAAGCGGCTGTCGATGCTCGAAAAGCTGCATTCGCCGAAACCCCTGAGTCTGTCCAAAAGCTCCTTTATCAAATCAAAGGTGCTGTCGAAGCTCAATACGGCAAAAAGTCAACCGAAGCCGTGGTCATCAACGCTATCGTTAAAAAAATGCGCGACACGAAACTTCAAAAAACATCCGACAACCCCGAAAAACCCGACCAGGCAAAAAAAATTAGTCAGTCCGAAAGATCCTTCGGTTCAATAACCCAACTTTTCAACAACATCATCAGCAACCTCACCCAATTCAATGCATTCAACCCCTCAAACAGCGCAATAAAAATTCCGGCACTGCAGGCAACAGCCGCCCAACTCACCATCCTCAACAACGATGTTGCCCAAAAAATGCAACAACTGAAAACAATCCGGGCTACGCGTCAAAAACAATATGCCGACCTCAAAGACAGGGTTCGCCGAATAAAAGCCTACGTCAAGTCTCAATATGGAAATACTTCCACCGAATACAATCTCATCAAAAGTCTCTCCGTCTAAAACTCCTATCAGTTCAATTTCAAGCTTCCTGACGTAGTCAAAGTATGAAATTGATGGCAACTTCAATTTCCTGTTCAGAAAAAGTGCCATTTGATACTTGCGTAATCCTTTCGAAAGATACCATCAGTCATAAAAAAAGCTCCCGGGAGGGAGCTTAAAACTGGGTGTTTTTATATATTAAGGCAACGGAAAGACGCTTAACCACATTTTGAATACCCGCAACTGCTGCAAATCACGCAACCATCCTGATACACCAGCGTGTCTTTGTCGCCACAACCCGGGCACTCATCACCGGCTTCCGAAGCACGGGTACCGTTGGGGATATATTTGCGCAGTGCACGTTCCACCCCGTTTTTCCAGGTGTTAATGCTGTCGTTGTCGAGTTCGAGCGAGCCAACCAGTTCAACCACCTTGGGTATCGGCATACCATAGCGCAGTACACTACTGATCAGTTTTGCATAGTTCCAGAAGTTTTTATCGAACTGATGCGACAGGCCTTCGAATGTGGTGGAATATCCAAGTCGGTTTTGATATTGGAAATCGTAACGCGATGAACCATCTTCGAGGCGTATTTTAATGATTTTCCCCTTTTCGATTCCGGTGGGAATATTCAATACATCCTCTTCTACACGGCCCGTAAATATTTCGTAAGGCTGATTGTCGAGCAACCCGATAAAGGCAATCCATTTTTCTTTATTATTCTGGAACCGTACAATATCGGCTTCCAACACCTTCGGGCGTTTCAGGGGGCCTTCCGATTTGGTGGTTTTATCGGCTTTTTTACCGGCAATCAGCACTCCGTCGCGCGAACCTTCGCGATACACGGTAATACCTTTGCAACCGCTCTTCCATGCTTCCATGTAGCATTCTGCCACGGTTTCTTCGGTAACGTTTTCGGGCATATTTATGGTAACACTGATACTGTGGTCAACCCATTTCTGAATTTCTCCCTGCATGCGTACCTTGTTCAGGTAGTTCACGTCGGCAGCGGTAGCCTTGTAATAGGGCGATTTGGCCACCAGATCGTTAATTTGCTTCTCGTCGTAGGTTTTTACTTCGCTATAATCGTAGCCGTTCACCCGCATCCAAGTAACAAACTTTTCGTGAAACACATTATATTCTTCCCATTTGTCGCCCTGCTCGTCGGTATAGTCAACGCGTGCATTGGGGTCGTTGGGGTTCACCTTGCGTCTGCGGCGGTATGCAGCCCTGAACACCGGTTCGATTCCCGAGGTTGTCTGGGTCATCAGACTGGTGGTGCCTGTGGGAGCAATGGTCAGCAACGAAATATTCCTGCGTCCGAAAGTCTCCATATTTTCAATCATCTGCGGATCTACCTGACGGAGGCGGTTAATGAACGGATTGCTCATTTCGCGCTGCGGATCGTAAATTCCAAATCCACCGCGTTCTTCTGCCATAATCACCGACGAACGATAGGCTTCGATGGCCAGTGTTTTCTGTACCTCAACGGCAAAGTCAACCGCTTCGGGTGAACCATAGCGCAGGTTCAGAGCAGCCAGCATATCGCCTTCGGCTGTAATGCCAAGACCCGTGCGGCGTCCTTCTTTGGCTTTGTGACGTATGTTTTCCCACAAATTGCGTTCAACACGCTTCAAATCAAATTCTTCGGGGTCGTTATTGATTTTATCGATAATGCTGTCGATTTTTTCAAGTTCCAGATCGATAATATCATCCATCATACGTTGTGCCTTGCGTACATGATCGCGGAAAAGCTCATCGTTAAAACGGGCCTGTGCTGTAAACGGGTTATCAACGTATGCGTACAGGTTGATTGCAACCAGACGGCAGCTGTCGTAAGGGCACAGCGGAATTTCGCCGCAGGGGTTGGTCGAAACGGTGCGATAGCCTTTATCAGCATAGCAATCGGCCACCGATTCACGGATAATAGTATCCCAGAATAAAATACCGGGTTCTGCCGATTTCCATGCGTTGGCAATAATCTTATCCCACAGCTTGCTGGCGTCAATCTCTTTCTGAAATTTCGGATTGGCTTTATCGATAGGGAATTGCTGAATATACGGTTTTTTGCTGACCACCGAATTCATAAAGTCGTCGTGAATTTTCACCGAAACATTGGCACCGGTAACTTTCCCCGGAGTCATTTTGGCATCGATGAAATCTTCAGCATCAGGGTGTTTTATCGAAATACTGAGCATCAGTGCACCGCGGCGTCCGTCCTGGGCCACTTCGCGGGTGGTGTTCGAATAGCGCTCCATAAACGGAACAATACCGGTTGACGTCAGTGCTGAATTTTTTACCGGAGTACCTTTGGGGCGCAGGTGCGACAGGTCGTGACCCACACCTCCGCGGCGTTTCATCAGCTGAACCTGCTCCTGATCGGTTTTCATGATGCCTCCGTATGAATCGCTGCCGTCCTGCCCAATCACAAAGCAATTCGACAACGACACAATCTGCATCGTGTTGCCAATTCCCGACATGGGGCCGCCCTGCGGAACCACATACCTGAAATCTTTTAATAAATGGTAAATCTCGTCTTCACTCATCGGGTTCCTGTAACGCAGCTCGATGCGGTGCAATTCCTTGGCAAGCCTGCGGTGCATGTCGTCGGGAGTGAGTTCATACAGGTTTCCGTCAGAATCCTTCAGTGCGTATTTGTTAATCCATACCCGCGCAGCCAGCTCATCTCCTTTAAAGTAATCAACGCTGGCTAAAAATGCTTCTTCATCCGAATACGTTCTCCGGTTTTCATTGGTCGGTTTCGTCATTGTTTTTTCTTCTGCCAACAGCATAGGGTCAATATTTTGAAATAGTTAATAATTGTAAAAAAATGAATGCGTGTTTTTGCCACACTAAAATAGTTAATACCGAAAATCAAAAACATAATGATTTTTTAACATCATTATTAACATAACTTTTTGGATAATGTAACGCATTGAAAAACAGCGAAATAGTAAAAACCAAACAATTATTTAAAAAAAGTCATCAACATGGTGATATACTGTAATTGCTTGACTTTCCATTACATTCAGTGTGAGAACCCTATTTATAAACAATTGCCTGTTTAATTATTTTTGAAAAAAGCATTGACATGTTAATGGGTTGAAAATCAAACAATAAGCTTATCTGGATTGGGACTGATAACATGGCTTTTTCGGGGTTGTTAACATCCCAAAATAGGTTAAAAACGTCGTTTAACGCAGAGAACCGATGATTTTATCATAGATTTTGCTTACCGAGCCCTCTTGCGAATACACGTGCCGGCGGGCTGCATCTCCCGATTGCGCTGCATCGTTTTGCGAATGACCAAAACGTTTTACCGTTTCGGTGAGTTCCTCCGACGAGTTAATACTGAATGCTGCTCCGCATTGTATCAGGGCTTCGGCCTCGCGAAATTTTTGATATTTGGGTCCGAATAGTACCGGAATTCCATACACCGCAGCTTCAATGGTGTTGTGAATGCCATTCCCGAAACCTCCGCCAATATAGGCCAGACTGCCATAGCGATATATCTTCGACAACATTCCCATCGTGTCGACAATAAGCACCCGCGCATTTTCTGCTTCACCACTGCGGGCTTCGGAATACAGCAGGGCATCGCCGAATAATGAGCAAAGTTGCCTGATGTGCTGCGGGTGTATTTCGTGGGGTACTATTATATATTTATAGGTGTCGCCACAACTGCGATACACTGCATGCAGCATTTTTTCATCTTCGGGCCATGTACTCCCGGCTATCAATACCGATGAGCCTTCGGCAAACTGCCGGATTATTGCATCGTCAAATGGCTGGCTTGCAATTTCGATAACGCGGTCGTAGCGGGTGTCGCCGGCAACCGAACAGTTCTCAACCCGATGCTGTTGCAGCAGATGCATCGAATTCTCGTCCTGAACAAACAGCCACCTGAAATAGCCGAAAAGTCGTTCAGCAAATGACGAGCGAAACCTGAACAGCCAGTGATTATTCCGAAATATTCCGGACACCAGATATACTTCAGCACCGGCACGCCGGGCTTCTCTTATATGATAATACCACAAATCGTATTTTATGAGAATCAGCATGCCGGGTTTTACAATTCGGCAGAATGCCTTGGCATTTTTCGGTGAATCCCAGGGTAAATACACCACGGCATCAGCAAGCGCATAGTTCTTCCGCATCTCATATCCCGACGACGAAAAGAAACTCAACAGAATTTTTTGTCCTGGATTTTCGTTTTTTATCTTCTCGAGCAGGGGCCGTCCTTGTTCAAACTCACCCACTGAGGCGCAGTGAAACCATATATACCCACCAGCGTTTCCGCATTTTTCCCGAAGGGTTTGCTTCCAGTTTCTTCTGCCGTGCACCATCAGCCGGGCCTTCACGATAAAAGGCGATGCAATGTTAAGGGCTGCAAGGTAGAATATTACTGATAGTCGGTACAGAATCAGCATGTAGGCTTATCTAATAGTAGTAAAACTTATCGGGAGTGCGATAATAAATGGGCAATATCCATCCGGCTTTAAACGAATAGAGATAGTCGTGATACAGGTTGTTGTCGCGGCTCATGGTGTCGAAATTGTATTCGCGGCGGTTTTTTGTCCATGCCTGATAGAACTCGAAACCAGCGTAAAAGTTGAAGCGGCGCTTGCTGTCGAGATACTGATATCCGATAAAGGTTTTTGCGGCAAAACCATTCGTCAGCCTGTCGTAGCCTTTTTTATAGTCGCCCAGCACCTGGGGTGCATTATTGTCTTTATTTTCGATGCGGATGTGGTGTTGCAGCAATCCACCCCCCAGTTGAAAAATAATGCCTGAGTTGCTGTTGGGTTTCCCAAGACTGAATACATAGCCGGCATTCAGCCCGGCATAAAAGCCC
>JAGOEF010000126.1 GCA_017997855.1 Bacteroidales bacterium | reverse complement strand
ATACATTGATGTAAGACCATCCGATATAACTTTTGCCCTGCTCGAAAATAAGCAGCTGGTAGAATTAAACCGCGAAGTAAATAATATGCGGTTTTAGGTGGGAGACATTTACCTCGGAAAAGTGAAACGAATTATGCCCGGGTTGAACGCAGCCTTTGTTGATGTGGGCTACGAAAAAGATGCATTCTTGCATTACCTAGACCTCGGGCCGCAATTCCTTACTTTCAACAAGTTTCTGCAACTCGCACTGCAAAAAAAGCAGCGCCGCATTCACATGCAGGCCATCGAAAACGAACCGGATATCAACAAGAACGGCAAAATCGGCGATATTCTTAACGTCGGCCAGTTTGTAATGGTGCAAATTGCCAAGGAACCCATTTCATCGAAAGGTCCCAGACTAAGTGCCGAAATTAGTATTGCCGGACGTAACCTGGTTCTGATGCCATTTTCCGATCGCATCTCGGTAAGTCAAAAGATAAAATCGAACGAGGAGAAAAAACGCCTCAAGCAATTGATACAAAGCATTACGCCCCAAAACTACGGGGTTATTGTACGCACAATTGCCGAAACCAAGAAAGTGGCCACCCTCGATAAGGAACTGAAGAATCTGGCGGCCCGCTGGGAAAGCATTATAAACAAACTAGCCGGCACCAAGCCACCCAGCCTGCTAATCGGCGAAGACGACCGTGCCACAGTAATCCTCCGCGATATGCTCAATGCTTCGTTTCACCAGATTGTTGTTAACGATCAGGCTACCTACGAAGAAATTAAAAGCTTCATTACGGAAATTGCCCCTGAGAAACAAAAAATCGTTAAGCTTTATACCGACAAGCCGCCGATTTTCGACCATTTCGGCATCGAAAAGCAGATTAAAACCCTGTTTGGAAAAACGGTTCCGCTGAAAAACGGATCCTATTTAATTATTGAACACACCGAAGCAGCGCATATCATCGATGTGAATAGCGGTAACCGGTACAACAGCGAGCAAAATCAGGAAGCCAATGTTACTGAGGTAAACCTGATGGCTGCCGAAGAAATTGCACGTCAGTTACGACTTCGCGATATGGGAGGTATTATCGTAATCGATTTTATCGATATGCACGATAACCAAAACAAACTGAAAGTGCTCGAGAAAATGAAACAATGCATGGCCGACGACAGGGCCAAGTTTCACGTGTTGCCCCTCAGTAAGTTTTGTCTCATGGAAATTACCCGTCAGCGCGTACGCCCCGAGATGTTCATCAAAACTGCTGAAGCTTGTCCAACATGCTCGGGTACAGGAAAAATTGGAGCCAGTGCACTTCTCGTCGACGAAATCGAAAACTCGCTGAAATATATTCTTAAAAAATATACCTTTAAGAAAATCACCCTCAAAACCCACCCCTTTGTGGAGGCTTACTTCAATAAAGGCTGGCGCACCCTGACAAAAAAATGGAGAAAACAATATAAACAGAAATTGGTTGTTTTACCTATGCAGGAATATACCTACATGGAGTACCATTTTTTTAATGAACTTGATGAAGAAATTATTTATTAATCAACATTTAATAATATGAAGTTTCTCAGGCTTATCGTATTAACCGTCGGAAGCTTGCTGCTTTTTACGGGGCTATATCATGCACAGGTTTCTGAACCGGTAAAATGGAAATACACCGTCGAAAAGATTTCGGAAACCGAAGCCATGCTGGTGTTTTCGGCGAAAATTGATGAAGGCTGGCACCTTTATTCTCAGTATTTCCCCGAAGGAGGACCAATACCCATGGTTTTCACCTTCAACAGCGACGAAAAATTTTCCGTGATCGACAGCGTGATGGAACTTTCGAAAGTTGTGGAAGAATACGATGATGTTTTCGAGCTGAACACCAAGTATTTTAAGCACGAAGCGGTGTTTAAGCAAAAAATATCCATCAACTCTAAGGAACCTTTTGTTATTTCGGGCAACCTCGACGGACAAGCCTGCCAGGAGGATGGAATGTGTGTTCCGGTGAAATACGACTTCAGTTTTGGTATAAACGGTGCCGACCCCAATGCGGTTGCAAAGGTCGACGCCGCAACCGGTTTACCCGAAACTCCGAAAATTGTTTCGAAAAACGAATTTAAAAACATCGATAAAAAAGAGAGCCTGTTATGGTTTTTCCTCCTCTCGTTTGTAGCCGGACTCATTGCCATACTGACTCCCTGTGTTTTCCCGATGATCCCGATGACTATTTCGTTTTTCATGAAGGAAAATAATAAGGTAAAAGCCCGAATTAATGCTTTCTCGTTTGGTATCAGTATCATTTTAATTTACACCCTTATTGGGTCGGTGCTGGCCATTATTTTCGGACCCTCCATCGCAAACTGGCTGAGTACGCACTGGATTCCCAATGTGCTCTTCTTTCTGATTTTTATGATTTTTGCAGCCTCATTTTTTGGCGCCTTCGAAATTGTGATGCCGAGCTGGCTGGTGAATAAATCAGATTCGAAGGCCGACAGGGGAGGGGTATTAGGTGCATTTTTCATGGCTCTTACCCTGGTTCTGGTTTCGTTTTCGTGCACCGGTCCCATAGTGGGAAGTATTCTCGTGGAATCGTTCGGCGGTAACTTTCTGAAGCCGGTTATTGGCATGTTGGGATTTGCTCTGGCATTTGCCCTGCCGTTTACGGTACTAGCCCTGTTCCCCAACTGGTTGAAAAGTATGCCCAAATCGGGTGGTTGGCTCAATACGGTTAAAGTCGTACTTGGGTTTATCGAAGTGGCTCTGGGTTTCAAATTCCTCAGCGTGGCCGACCAGACTTACCATTGGGGGATACTCGACCGTCAGGTATATCTCGCTATCTGGATTGTTACTTTTACCCTGATGGGATTTTACCTGCTTGGAAAACTGCGATTTAAACACGACGACGAGATGAAATACCTGAGTACCGGCCGTCTGGGTCTTGCCATGCTCACCTTTGTATTTGTACTGTATATGATTCCCGGAATGTGGGGTGCACCACTAAAAGCCCTTTCGGGATATTTGCCTCCCATCACCACCCATTACTTCAATATTCCGCAAATGATTGACGACAACAGTCAGATGATGCTGAAGAAAATGGGGTATGACGAGGCAAACGAAGCATGCGCAGAACCAAAGTACAAGGAGCAACTGCATCTGCCCTTTGGTTTACATGGGTATTTCGACTGGCATCAGGCTTTCGAATGTGCAAAACAGCAAAATAAACCCGTGTTTATCGATTTTACAGGACATGGATGCGTGAATTGCCGTGAGATGGAAACCGCTGTCTGGAGCGACAAACGGGTGCTCGACCACTTGCGTAACGATTTTATCGTACTTGCCATGTATGTTGATGATAAAACCATTCAGCTTCCCGAGAATGAGTGGTTCGTTTCGAAAAAAGACGGTAAGGTAAAGAAGACTTTAGGCGAAGCCAATGCCGATATTCAGATTGTAAACTTCGACCGCAATTCGCAACCCTATTATGTGCTGATAACACCCGATGGCGAAGTGCTGGCTCCGCCCCGTGCCTACGACCTGGATGCTGATGAATTCCTGAAATTCCTTGAACAGGGGCTGAAACGTTTTCAGGATTTGCAGGCTGCAGAATAAAAATATCCTTCTTAAAATATCGAAAACCGCTTTTAGGAGCGGTTTTTTTATTGAACAATTTCAGCCAATTGCCAATCAAATATTAAATATTGTACGTCAATTTCATGATTCCTGAGCGAATCCGAAGGTGGAAATTGACCCCAATAACGCTATTAAAAATACACGCACTGTCGATTTGATTTTCATTAATCGGGATGCACTTATAATATCTCTATAAACAAAAAAAAGCAGGTTTCCCTGCTTTCAATGTGAATCTTAGATTTCTCTCTATTCGTAGGGAGTGTATTCTTCGGTAACCTGATCGACAACCGAAGGTGTAACCCCCTGATTGGTGATGTTGTACTTCAGTATAATTTTACTGATTTCGGTCCCGATGTATTCAATTTTCGATTTGGGTGTGCCATCATTTTCTATCGAACCCTGAATCAGGAAATTGGCATTTCCAAGTGAGTCAGCCCAAACCTGAGTGGGGATGTGAATATATTCGAAGCGGCGTTGTAGGTAAGCTTCGTCGTAGCCTAATCCACGATACCATGGCACCGAGTTGTTCGTATTCGATAGTCCCTGATAGCCAACGCCACTGGTTGCTGCTTCACTGTCGAAATGCGGGTTGGTGGTACACAGGTCGGGTGCCCACAAATCAGCGTATATTTTGAAATAAACCAAAGCGTGATACGCAGGATCCCAGTGATTGTACACTTTATTGATGCGCAGTCGGCCTGCAATGCGGTTGTCGACAGCCACTGTGGTGCGGTAGGTAGTGTCGCCCCAGAATGAACTGAATCGGCGGAAACAGGTGTATGAACCGGCAAGAGGAGTGGCCATATTCTGCACCCTTACTGTACGTGTAATCGTACTTGAATTGCCGGCCTCATCAGTAGCCGTATAAATTATTTCGTACACTTCGTTACGGGTAGTGTACCCTCCTGAATTAACAATAATTTTGTCAGCCAGATCGTTCGCCAGAATGATGTTTTCTGTTTTGGTAACATTGTCTTCGGCATAATATCCGGGGTCAACATATTTCTCACGCATAATGATGGTCGTATCGTTCGACCCAACAAGATAAATACGGGGAGGTTTGTCGTCGGTGATACCGCATCCTGTAAAGAAAACTGAAGCAACTGCCAACACGAGCAATCCTGATTTAATAAATGTATTCATAGAATTAATATTTTACTGACATGTAAAAATATGCTATTTCTGCAAAAAAAACAATACCTGATTCTATTTTTATGAAATCGGGACGAAAACTACGCCTTAACACCTCTGATGGCGTGTGTAATAAGCTATTGTTTTACAAATCGAGCGCTTATTATTGTATCGTTATGCAGCATCTCGACTATGTACAGTCCGGAATGCAATGTCGAAATATTCAGACCCTCAGTAGTGTTAATGTTATGCTGATGCGATAAAACCAGTCGTCCGCTGCTGTCGTAAATTCGCAATGTATATTGATCGCAATTACGGTTGCTGTCGAAGTAGAGCATATCTCCTGCCGGATTGGGGTAGAAAATGAGCCAGTCATTTTTATACTGATGCCCGGCGATTTCCGACGAGCTTTCTACCGTAATGCTGAAATCATCAACATACAAAGCGCTTCCCGAATCGTTGTGTGCCCTTAGGCAAATTACAATATTGTTGTTTTTAAAATCATTTAAATCAATATGTACCGTATCCCAGTCGGCGCTTGTTGCCGGAACAAAACCATTATTACCTGCATTGCCGCTTACTGTAGCCATATCGACCCCGCCAATTCGCCAGAGTTCGTACGGATAGCTTGCTCCGCAATCGGTAGAAAGTAGCACAATGAGTGAGTCTTTAAATAAGGTTTCCATCCTTTTCTTGTAAGCATACAAAAAGTTGAGGCTGATATTACACGTATCGGGAAGCAAAATTTGTGGTGATAAAACATCATCATGCTGGCCTTCGCGGGGCAGGTAATTGTAAAAATTCATACATAAAGCACGGTTATCG
>JAGOEF010000125.1 GCA_017997855.1 Bacteroidales bacterium | reverse complement strand
GGTTAGATGCCTTAGCTCGGGTTCTTTATAAAATTCTGCAATATATCCCGACCCAAAAAATAGTATCAGATAAAAAAGAGTACTGATTGCCAAATTGTAATAAAAGACTGTCGAAAAATCGGTGCTCGTAGCATTCTTTTTTTGGATTATTGCGGCACTCAGTCCCGAATCAATAAATACCGTTGCAATACCCATGAAAACCGTCATCATACCAACCAACCCGAATTCCTCAGGCATCAGTAATCGGGCAAGAATTACCGAGACCACAAACTGTAATCCGTAATGCCCGAATCTGCCAATAAAATTCCATTTGGCACCAGAGGCTGCTTCGCGACGAACATTAATTGCCATAGCCTGCAAAACTAATACAATATTTCCAAAAAAAAGACACTCGGTTGTCTTTCTGTAAATTTCGTATATTTGGTAAATTTTTAGCGTTATGAAGTCTGTTATACCCCTTCTATATTTTATTTTGCTGATTTCGGTTGTTTCTGTGGCCCAGATTCCGACAAATCATTTAAAATTGTGGCTTCAGGCCGATCAAAATGTAACCTATACCACCACGGTGAGTGCCTGGAACGATTGCAGCGGGAACTCAAATAATGCCATTCAGGCCACTGCCTCGAAGCAACCCACATATACCTCGGTTAATGCGGGCATTAATAACAAGCCGGCCCTTACTTTCGATGGTACCAACGACGAAATGCTCGGAACTACCATTACCGATATCAACCTGAATTCGATGAGTGTTTTCATTGTTGCACGAAATAACAGTCTTCCTTCGACCGGTAGTGCCCGGGGGATGTTTTCGGTTGGTGCCTACGGATCAGGCGGGTTCGAGCTGATGCGTGGCTCGGCCGGGCAATTCGGATACTATCAGAAATCCAGCAACTTTAACAGTGGAAACACCGACGACTGCTCGACCGATGGAACCCCGTTCAGGGTCTATTGCGCCACCAAACAGGTGGGTACAATCAGTAAAATCTATGTTAACTCGGTTTTCAGAAGCTCTTCAACCCTGGCTAATATTATTTCTACCTTTACCAATGCGGCTTATAAAATTGGGTACTTTTCACTCTCTCCATATTACTGGAATGGCCAGATTGCCGAAATTGTTGTATACGATACCCTGCTTACCGACACTCAGCGTTTGCAGGTGGAAACCTACCTGATGGATAAATACACCCCGGTTTTTAGTCTGGGCAGCGACATCAATATTGGCTATGGTTTTTGCGACACGACACTTTCGGTTCCTTCGGGATTTTCGAATATTCTGTGGTCAACGGGGGCTACAACCCAAAGTATTCAGGTGCATACTTCGGGAACCTATTTTGTGCAGGCCCGCGATAACTTCAACAGAATGCGTTACGATACCATTCAGGTGAGTTTTCCTCAGGTAGTCTTGCCCAATTCAACAATATGCCTCGGCGATTCGGTGTTTTACGAAGTCAACCTGTCGGGATCCTACACTTACCTGTGGTCAGATAACAGTACCTCTTCATCAGCCTATTTCCACACCGAAGGCTTACATTCGGTTCAGATTTCCGACACAAACTCCTGCTCTTTAACCCCTGCTTTTTTTGTTGATGTTGACAGCTTTCCACAACGCATTGATCTGGGCGCCGATACCAGTCTTTGCTCAGGAAACCAGATACGTCTGATTGTCGGCGAAAACCTGTGCAGTACGTTTTTGTGGCTTCCCGGAAACGAGACCACACCACAACGTACAGTAACTGAAAGTGGCTTGTACAAACTTACAGCCACCAATACAAATGGCTGTACAGCGTCCGACTCACTGTTTGTTACCATTCAGGGGCTTGCCCCAACACCGGTATTTACTGTCGATAATCTGTGCTTTGGCGATGTAGTGCAATGCAACGATTTCTCGGTACATCCCGACAGCATTCAGTCGTTTACATGGATTTTTAATGCAACCGACACCTTATACAGCCAAAATCCCCAGTATCAGTTCGCTGCACCCGGTACACATTCTATCCGTCTGGTACTTGAGTCTTTCAGTGGCTGTGTCAACGATAGTGTTGCTCTGGTTGTGGTAAAACCACTTCCCGAAGTTTCGTTTTCGTGGCTTCCGGTTTGTGCCGGGATTCCGGTTGATTTTGAGGCAGAAACTCAGGTACCATCCGGTGTAAATATTGTTTCCTGGAACTGGTTGGTAAATGGGATATCCAAAGCAACAACCGAAAATTTTGCCTATACTTTTAACGAAAATGGCACGGCTGCCGTCGAACTCATTGTGGAAGCCGACAATGCTTGTTTTAATAGTTTCGATACCCTGGTGAATGTAGCTGGCAGCTATCCGGTACCGGAATATCTCAGCCTGATCTCGCCATCCGACAATTATTTTGCGTCGACACAGAATGTGAATTTTGTGTGGAATATTGCCGACAACGCATTGTTTTATGAATTGATTCTTTCGGAATCGGCTGATTTTACGGATGAATTGTTTCATTCCGATCGCTTGTTCGTCACAGAATATGTCTTTTCGCTTCCGGCAAGCTTCGATACCATTTACTGGAAGGTAGTTGCTTTTAACCCCTGCCTCGAAAGCATGACCTCCGAAGTACACCGACTGATTGATTTTAACCCGGGATGGATTTCGTCGGTGAAGTTATGGGTAAATGCCGACAATACGGTGATAACCGATGGAAAAGTTACCCAGTTAACCGACCTGAGTGGTAATAATTTTCATCTTACCCAATCGAATACAAGCAATGCTCCCACAAAAATTGGCAATCAGCTGGCGGGATATCCGGTGATCCGGTTTAATGGTACCAACAACTACATGACAACTTCCTTCGGGCAGACCTTTGCACAACCCAATACGTTTTTTGTTATTTTCAAACTCGATGATAACGCTATTCGTTATGTGTACGATGGTCTGATTGGTTTTAACTCGCTGCGTTATAACAGTGGCGAACTGCAAATGCGGGCAGGCTCTTCTGTGCTGGGCTATACACGTTCGGCTCCGTTTGGCTTTGTTCTGTCACGGCAGGTTTTCGATGGCGCAAACTCACGCATGTTCGAAAACGGACAGTTGAAGCAAAGCGGAACACTTACCGTAAACACGCTCTCGGGAATGACCTTAGGAAGTCTGAATTCGTTGGGGAACTATTATTTTAAAGGCGATATTGCCGAATTAATTTACTGCAATGCTGCCTTGACCGAAGCTGAAGTAAGCAGTGTGAGGCAATACTTAAGTAATAAATATGCACAGCCGGTAAACCTGGGTCCGGATATCAGAATATCCTATGGTTTTTGTGATACAGCCATTAGCACCGCGAACAAGCCCTGGTTTACATCCTATCAGTGGAGTACCGGTGAAACAACTCCGGTGATTACGGTAAACCGTTCGGGCGTTTACACGGTAACCGTTACCGACATGTTCGGGTTCCAGAGCAGCGACGACATACGGGTGTTCTATCCCGAATTTCAGGAGTTTGCCGATACCATTGTGTGTTTGGGTCAGCAGGTGGTATGGGAAACCAACGTAAGCGGTAATTACAGTTTCAGCTGGTATGGTTCATCCGAAACGGGCAGCAGTCTTAGCATAAGCGTTCCGGGAAATTACGCCGCCATCGTGTCCGATACCCTGGGTTGCCAATACCTGAGCGACACCATAAGTTTTGGCTTCGACTATTACGAAACCGAGGCCTCGGTGGGTCCTGCCGATACGATTATCTGCACGGGAAACACCCTGCAACTGCTCAACCTTGTACCACAAACCGTGTCGTACCTGTGGAATACCGGTTCGGTGTTACCCGGCATAGTCATCAGCGAACCCGGCCAGTACAGTGTAATTACCACCAACTGGCGGAACTGCATTGCCTACGATACAATACAGGTTGCCATTAAAGGGATAGCCCCGGTTCCCGGCTTCGATGTTCTCAACCTGTGCACCGGTCAGCCGACACTGTTTACCAACGGGTCGTACCACCCCGACAGCATTCAGAGCTACCAGTGGGTAATTAACCATACCGACACCCTGCAAACGCCCGACATCAGCTATACGTTTGCCACACCGGGTAATCACGATGTGGAACTGTTTATCGAAACCTTTAGCGGATGTACTGCCGATACGCTGGCTGTGCTGAACATACAATCTCCGCCGGTGCCCTCGTTTACATATTACAGTTTGTGCGCCGGAGTGGAAATGGACTTTGTGGCACAAGCCGGGCTTCCTCCGGGAAGCGAGGTGAGTGCTTACCGCTGGTACGTCGATGGTGTGTTGTCGGGGAGCGAAAGCATTCTGCCCTATACTTTTGCGGGCGATGGCCATTATCAGCTGCGGCTTGAGGTCGACCTGAACAATCTGTGTTCGGCCGCTTATGAAGAAAGTGTGAACGTGGTGGCTGCTTATCCCAATCCCGAATACCTGAGCCTGATAACCCCACCCAACGGCTACATTTACAGCGAACCGGCGCAGCAATTTGTGTGGAACATGGCCGACAATGCCTTATTCTACGAGTTTCAGGTATCGGCCGATGCAACGTTTGCAAGCCTGCTGTACAGTTCGGGCAATATTACCGCCACAAGCTACAGCTACGACATCCCTGAAACCAACGATACAATATACTGGCGGGTGCTGGCCTACAACCCGTGCAATGTGCTCATGCAATCGGAACAGCACCTGATGCATCGTTTTTCGCCGGCATCAATTCCGGGACTCAGCTTGTGGATACATGCCGACAGCGTTCAGATAGTGAACGGTAAAATTGCACAGATCGACGACCAGAGCGGCAACAATTATGACCTGACTCAGGCCACCGACGCCAACCGTCCGGTTAAAGTTACGAACCAGCTGGCCGGTCATCCGGTGATGCGTTTCAACGGAACCAGTAATTTTCTGACAACAGATTTTGAACAGAGCTATGCCCAGCCCAACACGGTATTCTCTATATTTAAAATGAGTGATGGACAGAGCCGCTATTTGTACGACGGGAACACCGGTTTTCATGCCTTGCGTTACGTGGGCGGAGATCTTGAAATGCGAGTGGGAACAACAACACTGGGTTATCCCCGTTCGGTAATATCCGGATTTATTTTGTCGGAACAGATTTTCAATACCACCAACTCGAAAATGTTTGAGAACGGCCAGTTGAAAAAATCGGGCACCCTGCCGGAAGGTTCACTGAGTGGTTTCAAACTGGGAACCTATAATGTGGGCGGCAACTATTACTTTAAGGGCGACCTGGCCGAACTGGTGCTGTTCAACCGCGTTCTCAGCGATTCCGAAACGGCTTCGTTGCGGCAATATTTCAGCAATAAATACTCCGAGCCGGTGAATCTGGGTCCGGACATCCGCATAGCCTACGGGTTCTGCGACACTTCCATAGTTAATGCCTATAAGCCCTGGTTTACATCCTATCAGTGGAGTACCGGCGAAACCGACTCGGTGATTACCGTAAACCGTTCGGGCGTTTACACAGTAACTGTTACCGACATGTTCGGGTTCCAGAGCAGCGACGACATACGGGTGTTCTATCCCGAATTTCAGGAGTTTGCCGATACCATTGTGTGTTTGGGTCAGCAGGTGGTATGGGAAACCAACGTAAGCGGTA
>JAGOEF010000124.1 GCA_017997855.1 Bacteroidales bacterium | reverse complement strand
GAAATATAGTAAGCAATCTGCGATAGTTTGCTGAAGTATTTATAGGGTATGCGGTGGCAGAAAAAGATGATGAGAAATCCGACAAACAGCATGGCAAGCTGCCGCATCAGGTAGTGCGCGGCGTTTCCACCAAAATATTTATAGGCGAGCGTACCCGATGCACTGTATACGGCCAAAATCGAATAGCCGGCCAATATGGCCAGTATTGTCCAGATAACCCGGTCGCCTTTAATATTTTTTCTTAAAAACTCCAGCATTATAAATTCCTTACGGCTCTTTTAAACAAATATCCGCGTTCCTCGTAGTTTTTAAACAGGTCGAAACTGGCACAAGCCGGCGAGAGCAATACGATTTCACCGTCCGATGCCAAACGATAAGCTGCATTTACAGCATCGTCCATCGAATTTGTATCGATTATTTTGGGAACGATATCCTCGAATGCACTATGAATTTTGCTGTTGTCAACACCCAGGCAGACTATGGCTTTTACTTTTTGCCTCACGAGGTCGTTGAGCATTGAATAATCGTTGCCTTTATCGACACCACCAACAATCCAGACCACGGGATTTTTCATGCATTCGAGTGCATACCATGCCGAATTAACATTGGTAGCCTTCGAGTCGTTGATGAATTCAACCCCGTGAACTTTAATCACAGGTTCGAGCCGGTGTTCAACATTTTTAAAATCCATCAGGCTTTCGCGTATCACATCTTTGCGGATGTCGAGTACGTGTCCAACAATTGATGCCGCCATCGAATTGTACACATTGTGCTTGCCTTGCAATGCGAGTTCGTGAATTGTCATAGTCATTACGTTTTTATTGTTGTCAATCAGGTGTATAGTATCGTTACTGAGATAGGCTCCGTTTCCTTGGGGATTATCTTTCAGGGTGAAAGCATAGTTTTTTGAATTTAGCTGCATTTCTTCGAGTTCCTTGATAATGACTTCGTCGTCGGAGCAATACACGAAAACGTCATTTTCTGTTTGATTTTGCAGAATTCTGAACTTCGAATCGATGTAATTCTGAAATTTATAATCGTAGCGGTCGAGATGATCGGGTGTGATGTTGAGTAAAACTGCCAGCTCTGCCTTGAATGTGAACATGCCGTCAAGCTGAAAACTGCTCAATTCGATTACGTAATAATCGAAATGGTTTTGGGCTACCTGTAAGGCAAAACTTTGCCCCACATTTCCTGCAAGACCAACATTTAATCCTGCCTTACGCAGGATGTGATAGGTAAGCATGGTGGTGGTTGTTTTTCCGTTACTGCCGGTAATACATATTTTAATTGCTGAAGTATAGCGGCCTGCAAATTCAATTTCGGAGATGACGGGAATACCCGCTTCATGAATTTTTTTAATCAAAGGAGCTTTGTCGGGAATACCCGGGCTTTTTATTACTTCGCCGGCATTGAGAATTTTTGCTTCGGTATGCTTTTTTTCTTCGTAGTCGAGTTGATACTCTTCGAGCATACTTTTATATTTAGGCGCAATTTCGCTCATGTCGGAAACAAAAACCTCAAAGCCTTTTTGCTTGGCCAGAATGGCAGAGCCCACTCCGCTTTCGCCTGCACCCAATATGACAATTCTTTTATTCATGGTTTTGTTTATCTGAGTTTGAGTGTAATGATTGCGAGAACTGCCAGCATGAGGGTCACAATCCAAAAGCGCGAGACAATTTTGGGCTCGGGATACCCTTTTTTCTGATAATGGTGATGTAAGGGTGACATTAAAAATATGCGCCTTCCTTCACCGTATTTACGCTTGGTGTATTTAAACCAGGTCACCTGCATTATCACCGAAAGACTTTCCATGAAGAATACGCCGCAAAGGATGGGGAGTAACAATTCTTTTTTAATAATAATTGCGAAAACGGCTATGATGCCTCCAATAGCAAGACTGCCGGTGTCGCCCATGAAGACCTGTGCAGGGTAGGAGTTGTACCAGAGGAACCCAATGGTTGCCCCGATAAATGCAGCCATATAAACCACCAGCTCTCCCGTATGGGGTATGTACATAATGTGCAGGTAGTCGGCGGCAATGAGGTTACCCGACACATAGGCCAATATCCCCAATGTTGCCCCCATGATGGCAGAAGTTCCTGCTGCAAGTCCGTCTAATCCATCGGTAAGGTTGGCCCCGTTCGAAACGGCCGTGATTATTAATATGGTTGCAATTACGAAAATTATCCATGCAAATTTGTATTTCACGGCATCACCCAGAAAATTTACGAAGTTCACATAATTGAATTCGTTGCCTTTCACAAAGGGAATTGTAGTGCGTGTGGTTTTAACGTCGTGATATTGCACATCACCGTCTTCGCAGTTGCTGATGGTAATGTTGTCGCCCATTACCTGCTGGTCGGCAGTCGCCGGTGTTTGGGTCTTTACGCGTACCACCACATCTTCGCTGAAATACAGGGTAAGCCCAACAATCAACCCAAGGGCAACCTGCCCAAGTATTTTAAACTTTCCGGAGAGCCCTTTTTTGTTTTTCTTAAATACTTTGATGTAGTCATCGAGAAACCCGATGGTGCCCAGCCAGATAGTGGTTACCAGCATCAGAATTACGTAAATGTTATCGAGTTTTGCCCAGAGAAGAACCGGTAAAATTATTGATAGCAGTATAATCAGCCCACCCATGGTGGGCGTGCCTTTCTTCTGCATCTGACCTTCGAGACCCAGATCTCTGATTTCTTCCCCAATTTGAAGGCGCTGCAGTTTGCGGATAATTTTTTTACCAAACAGCATCGAAATGATGAGAGAGGTAATGATAGTCATGGCTGCCCTGAAGGTGATAAACTGTATAACCCCGGCACCGGGTACATCAAGCTGATCGAGATAGTTGAATAAATAGTAAAGCATCAGATCAATTGTTTTAGAATTTCACTTACTGTTTCTTTATCATCGAAGTGGTGTTTCACACCATTGATTTCCTGATAGTTTTCGTGGCCTTTCCCGGCAATCAGCACCACATCACCCGGTGTTGCCAGCATACAGGCTGTGCGGATGGCTTCCCTGCGGTCGGTAATTTTTAGGGTTTTTGCTTTAAGCACATAATCAAGACCTGTTTCCATATCGGATAGAATATCCTCGGGATTTTCGTTGCGCGGATTGTCGCTGGTTAATATGAGTTTGTCGCTCATTTCGGCTGCTACCTTTGCCATTACCGGCCTTTTGGTTTTATCACGATTCCCTCCGGCACCCACTACCGTAATTATTTTATTGCCTTCCTGACGAATCTGGTTAATGGTGCTGAGTACATTTATCAGGGCATCGGGCGTGTGAGCATAATCAACAATGGCCGTTATCCCGCACCCGGCATTGATGGTTTGAAACCTTCCGTCAACCGGATGAAGTCCGCTTAATGCCTGTAAGGTCTCAATACTACTGAACCCTAATTTAAGGGCGGTTGCATATACGGCCAGCAAATTGCTTGCGTTGAATTTTCCGGTAAAATGCGACCACATTTCGTGACCGTCGATATTCAACAACATTCCATCGAAATGGCTTTCGATAATTTGTGCCTTGTAATCGGCTGGTCGTTGTACCCCATAGTCCGAAATGGCAGCCTGCGAGTTCTGCACCATAACACTGCCATTTTTATCATCAGCGTTGGTTATCGCAAAAGCGTTGCGGGGCAACTGGTCGAAAAAAAGTTTCTTGGCCCTGATGTATGCATCAAATGTTTTGTGATAGTCGAGATGGTCGTGTGTGATATTGGTGAAAATGCCGCCTGCAAAACTTAATCCGGTCGTACGGTGCTGTACTATGGCATGTGAACTCACCTCCATAAAACAATATTCGCAACCCCGCGCTACCATTTCGGCAAAAAGCCTGTTGATAGTTATTGCATCGGGTGTGGTATGGGTGGCTGCAACAGTATCACCATCAATAATGTTTTTAACGGTACTAAGAAGCCCTGCTTTATACCCTAACGAAGTTACAAGATTATATAACGTGGTGGCAATGGTTGTTTTGCCATTGGTTCCGGTAACACCCACCAGTTTTAAGTTTCGTGACGGATTTCCATAGAAAGCAGCGGCTGTCAGTGCAAGGGCCTTGCCCGAATCAGGTACTTGTATCCAGCACAGGTTTTCGGAGGCCTTGTTTGGTATTTCTTCACAAATAACGGCTACGGCTCCCCGTTTACAGACATCATCTATATATGTATGACCGTCGGTCAGGGTGCCCCTGATGGCAATAAACAGAAATCCGGGTCCGACATTTCTTGAGTCGAAACTGATATTATCGAACGATTCGACACCGTTGCTGATTACCTGCTTGGGTTGTAGGATTGATATTAGCTGGGCTATTTTCATTTATCCGAGTATCAATGTTATGGTTTGACCTTTTCTGAATGGTTGCAGCGGTTCGGGTTCCTGCCTGATTACTTTGCCACGCCCCTGTATATTCACTTTGAGTCCGAAGTCTTCGAGAATTTGAATGGCATCGCGCAAGCCCATGCCCCGTACATCGGGAATGCTGCCCCGGTTGCTGTAGTTACGCGGGTAGTATTTTACGCTGCGGCTTTCGATATAGGGTTTTGCTACCTGGTCTTTGGCAATGAATTCCTGATCAGTGTTGAACCCCATCCAGCGGTAAACTTTGTTGATTTCTGATTTGTAACCGGTTTTTGCATAAGGTATTACGGTGTCGTATTTAAAATCGAGTTTCATGTTATACTCCATGTCGGAAGCATGAAGACGGTCTGCGATTTCTTTAAATACCGGTCCGGCAACCGCATTGGCATAATATCCGGTTGTTTTGTCAGGCTGGTTGATTACAACAATAATTGAGTAGCGGGGTTTGTCGGCAGGGAAATACCCAACAAACGAAGCCTGATATTCGTGGTCAATTCCGGCACGGCCGTAATCGGTTTGTGCGGTTCCTGTTTTGCCGGCAATACGGTAATTGTCGTTCTTCAGGTTGGTGGCAGTGCCCCGCGTAACAACTCCTTCGAGCATGCCCTGAACAGCTTTCAGTGTTTTTTCGGAACAAATCGATTCGTCGATTACTTCGGTTTCAAATTTTTTAACAACACGTCCCCGGTAACTAAAATTTTCTATGAGGCGTGGTCTTACCATTTTGCCGTTGTTGGCAATGGCATTATAGAATGTGAGCATCTGCAGGGGTGTCATAAGCAACTCGTAACCAATCGACATTTGAGTCATGGTAATTTTCGACCATCCCTGCGATGGTCTTCTGATGGTCGGAGTGGCTTCACCCGGAATTTCGATTCCCACCGGTTCGTTCAGATGCAGTTTATACAGTCCATCCACATAGGCATCTTTGCGGTGATTGAAATTGGTGTAAATCATTTTCGAAATACCCACATTCGATGAGTATTCAAACACCTCTTCCACGGTTATCACCCCATACCCGCCTTCGTGCGAATCTTTCATTTCCTTGCCGTGAAAAGTGTGGGTACCATCCTCGGTATCAATTGAATCAGTAGGTTTCACACAGCCGTCTTCAAGTGCCACTATCACCGAGGCAAGTTTGAATGTGGATCCCGGGTCGCGTGCTTCGCCTATGGCGTAGTTGAATGTTTCGGCGTAATTCCCTTCGCTGTCGCGCGTAAGGTTGG
>JAGOEF010000123.1 GCA_017997855.1 Bacteroidales bacterium | reverse complement strand
GGATAGAGTTGTTTAATACCCAGCGACATTTTGCGTTCTTCGCGGTCTAAGGTCAGAACAACGGCTTCTACTTCGTCGCCCACTTTCATAAATTCGTTAGCCGAACGCAGGTGTTGCGACCACGACATTTCGGAAACGTGAATGAGACCTTCAACGCCGGTCGAAATTTCGACAAATGCGCCATAATCGGCCAGAACAACTACTTTACCCTTAACCTTGTCACCAACCTTAATGTTTTCGTCAAGCGAATCCCATGGATGTTGTGTGAGCTGTTTCAGACCCAGGGCAATACGTTTTTTGTCGTCGTCGAAATCGAGAATAACCACATTGATTTTCTCATCAAGGGTTACAATTTCTTCGGGATGACTTACGCGGCCCCAGCTGAGGTCGGTAATATGAATAAGTCCGTCAACACCTCCCAGATCGATAAATACACCGTATGATGTAATGTTTTTAACTGTACCTTCGAGAACCTGTCCTTTTTCGAGTTTCGAAATGATAACTTTCTTCTGTTCTTCGAGTTCAGCTTCGATAAGGGCTTTGTGCGAAACCACAACATTCTTGAATTCGTTGTTGATTTTCACAACCTTGAATTCCATCACTTTGTCAACATACACATCGTAGTCGCGGATGGGTTTCACATCGATTTGCGAACCGGGGAGGAAGGCTTCGATACCGAATACGTCCACAATCATACCGCCTTTTGTACGGCATTTGATATACCCCTTGATAATCTCGTCGTTGTCGAATGCCTTGTTGACACGTTCCCACGAACGCAATGCTTTGGCTTTGTTGTGCGAAAGCAGTAACTGTCCGTTGCCGTCTTCCATGTTTTCGACATACACTTCCACCGAATCACCGATTTTCATATCGGGAGTGTAGCGGAATTCGTTTGCGTTAATCACACCTTCCGACTTGTAACCAATGTTCACCACAATTTCGCGTTTGTTCATGGCTACCACTGTGCCGTCGAAAACTTCGCCTTCGCGTACTGTAGAAAGTGTACGGTTGTAAAGTTCTTCGAGTTGTTTGCGTTGGTCTTTGGTGTACGACTCTTCGCGTTTCCCCATGATTTCCCAGTTGAAATCTTCGAGGGGTTTAACTTCTTTACTGCTGAATTCAACAGCTTTTTTTGCCGGCTTTGCATCGAATACAAATTCAGCTTCTTGGGTTTCTGCTGCAGGAGTTTCTTCTGCAACGATTTCGGAAGCAACTTCGGTTTCTGTAACTTCTTCGGTTGCTGCCAGATTTTCGGTTTGCTGAGGCTGTGTTTCTTCAGCCATCAGGTTGTTTTCTTGTTCTGTCATAATTTAATTTCTCAAATTAATAAGTTAGACATTATGTATAGATAAAATTCGAGCCGCAAAAGTAGTGTTTTTTTCTTATAATCAAAGGCTTTGGAGTAAATATTTATTGGACTGGAAAACAATCTTTTTACTTTTGCGTTTAGTAAAAAAAAGACCATGCTCAACGACCTATTCATCCATTTCGACTGGTACGCGTATTTGTTACTGCCACTATTGATATTTATTGCCCGGGTAACCGACCAAAGCCTCGGTATTTTGCGAATTATTTTTGCCACCAAGGGTTTTACAATTCCGGTATTCATCTTTGGATTTTTCGAGTCGTTTGTTTGGCTGCTGGCAATCGGACAAATAATGTCAAAAATTGACAATATTTATTATTACGTGGTATTTGCTGCCGGTTTCGCTACCGGAAACATTGTGGGTATTTTTCTCGAACGCCGGCTGTCGATTGGTTATGTCATGGTCCGTGTGGTTTTTCAGAAAGACTCCGAAATTTCGCTGGCCCTGCTTAAGCAACACGGTTTTCGTTTAACTCAGGTCGATGCCATGGGGATGGAACAACCGGTAAAAATGATTTTTTCTACCATCCGCCGAAGCCAGATTGATGAGTTCATCGGTATCCTGAAACAGAACAATCCGGCCGCTTTTTTTACTATCGAAGATGTGAAGCAGGTTAAAGAAGGTTATTTCACGGGAAAAAAGCGACGACTAAATCCTTTTAACCGATAGGATTCCTTAGCTCAGCAGTTCCCTGATGAGTTTCCCCAAGGCAGTATTCGCTGTTCTGATAATATTGTTGTTTCGATGCTTGCCGAACCGAAATGTTTCGCTTATAATTTTATCGTGCGAGGCTAAAGCCACACAAACCATTCCCACCGGTTTAATTGCTGTGCCACCGTCGGGTCCGGCAATTCCGGTGGTTGCCAGACCATAGTCTGCCTGTAAGCGTTTGCGCACGCCTTCAGCCATTTCGGCTGCTGTTTGGGTGCTCACGGCTCCGTGCGCTTCGAGGGTAGCAGGGTTTACGCCCAGCAGTGCCACCTTTACCTCGTTCGAATAGGCAACCACACCGCCTTTGAAGTATGCCGAGCTACCGGGAATCTGGGTAATCAGGTGGGCAATATATCCTCCCGTGCAGCTTTCGGCTAGTGCCAGTGTTTTTTGACCTTCGGTAAGTAAACGACCAACAATCTGTTGCAGCGATTCATCTTGTTCACTAACCACCACATCCCGGATTTCTGATGCCAGTCCTGCTGCTTTCGAATATAATTGCATTTCCTGCTCAGGGGTTGCACCGTAAACACTGAGCCGAAGTTTTATCACGCCCTGCGATGGCAGATAGGCCATTCTGATGAAATCCGGTAAACCAGCTTCGAACTGCCGTAGTCTGTCTGCCAGAAAAGCTTCGGGAATGCCCTGGGTTATTACCCAGCGATGAAGTACCTTTTCGGTATGAAACTTTTCTGCCAGGCGTGGAATTATTTCGTTCGACATCAGGTATTCCATCTCATAAGGAACTCCCGGCATCGAAACCAGCACCTTCCCATTGTGCTCGAACCACATCCCGGGCGCTGTCCCCATACGGTTGAGGAGTGGGGTACATCCAATCGGTACCATGGCCTGATTGCGGTTGCTGTCGGTAAGCGGATAACCTCGCATGCTTACAAATTCTTCAATAAGTTGCAGCGACTCTTTATGCAACGCCAGGGTGGTTCCAAAATACCCGCAAAGCACTTTTTTGGTAATATCGTCGTTGGTGGGGCCAAGCCCTCCGGTAACCAAAACCACATCAGCTTTCGACAAGGCTTCATCAATAGCTTCGCTTATTTCTTCGCCCACATCGCGAACCGTAATGCGGCGGTCGACAGAAAAGCCCCGGGCATTCAGTGCAACACCCATCCATGCGGAATTGGTGTCGACTGTATGCCCGGTCAGCAATTCATCACCAATGGTAACTAATATTGTTTTCACACTCAGACTTTCAGTCTGTCTTTAAAAGGTTCAAATGTCATAAAGTCGGCATGATGCACAATAAACGCCTCGGTGGTGCGCTTCACCATATCACCTTCACCGGCGTGGGTTGCAATTATATGGCAAACCGAAGCCGGGACTCCGCAGGCTTCTGCAAGCGACACACCACTAAACGGGTGACGCAGGTATTTTCCATAAACGCCCACTTTACTTTTGCCGTCAGCACCCATTTCATACTCCAGCAACTTTCCGACATCGGCCAGAATTGCCCCGGCTATCAGTACATCCATATCAACAGGCAAATCGGCTCCGAAAAACTCCTTGCATTTAACTCCTGAATCGCGGGCAATGTGTACCACCGCTCGCTTGTGATCCATGAAACTCACTTTCAGGTCAGGACCGGCCAATAGGGTGAAGGGTATGTTCCGCAGGTCATCGGGTGTAAGAACCGATTTCGAAAGGGCCAGTGCCCAGGTGTTGGTAACCTGTTCGCGCAGTGTAGGGTTGTTAATCCATTCCAGTTCCGGCCAAAGCTCGATGGCTTGTTTTACAAATTTTGCATCCATAGTAAGTTGTTTTTTACAAAAATAGAATTTTTATGATGTCTAATTTGCTCTTAAATTATAACCTATAACATAATTCAACTTTCTGAATACCGGTCACTGTATTGGAACAGATTGTCCCATTGGTCTTGTGTATTTATTTTTTAATTTATTTATATGTTTATGCAACCTTTCTCAAACAAACTGCGTTTTGGGTGTATTAATCAATAACTACTGCTATGAAAAGAATGCTGCTTTTGGCATGGGTGTTTATGTGCACTATGCCGGTTTGGGCCACCGGAGTGATGGTGGTTAACGCAAATCAGGGAACTTATTTTCGGCTTATCAACTCATCGGTGAATGTCGATGTTAATAACCAGGTTGCCATGATTACTTCCTCACAGTTATTTGTTAATACGTTAGATAACGCGTTCGTTGGCAAATATGCATTTCCAATGCCGGCAAATGCCACTGCACTACAATTGCGCTGGAAGATTCAGGGGGGAGTCTGGCAGTATGCTTCATTCTCGGCAAACGATCAGGATTCAACACTCCCGGGACAACCCGGCGCCCCGGCACACCCCGACCTGAAAGCCTACCTGGGTGAAACTCCGTTGTATTTTAGTATTCTCGATACTATAGCAGTTAACGATACAATCGAAGTCGAACTGCAATATGTGCAATTACTCAGTTATCGGTTCAATATTGTTACATTCGAATATCCTTCTGATTATTCACTCATTCAGTATGATCAGATTAACCTTGAACAAAGTCTCAGTTTTAATCTGTTTTCCGAACGAACCATCGAATCGCTTTACATGGTTAGCGATTACGCCGATGTAAGTAACAACGGACATGTAGCGACACTCGAGTTTTCGCGATGGGAGGGTAATTCAGTCGACGACTACCACGTTGAATATATTCTTGCGTCCGACGAGTTGGGTATAATTTCGTTCAGCACTTTTTTGCCTGATTCGCTGGTAACCTGCGATGAATTAGGGAATGGCTATCTTGGGCTGATAATTGAACCGGAATCAAACGAGAACACCGAAGTAATCGAAAAAGTCTTCACACTGGTTATCGACCGTTCGGGCAGTATGGGCTGGGAAGCGAAAATGGAGAAGGCAAAGCAGGCTTGTAATTTTATTGTAGAAAACCTGAACGAGGGTGACTATTTCAACATTATATCCTTTAGTGGTGATGTCACCTCGTTTCAGTCCGACCATGTGCCATATACTGCTTATTACGAATCTCTTGCACTGGAGTACATCAATAATATTCAGGCCGTTGGAGGAACCAATATCAACGACGCGCTCCTGACAGCGATTGGTCAGTTTGGTTTTGCAGACCCCAATAAAGCAAATATTATTATTTTCTTTACCGATGGAGAGGCATCGGTAGGGGTTACCAATACCAATTCGATTCTGAACAATGTGCAAACTGCAGTTAATAATGCAGAAACAAATATTTTCCTGTATAGTTTTGGATTAGGTACCGATGCCAATGAACAACTCCTTACATTGTTGGCCATGCAGAATCAGGGATTATCGGTTTTTGTTACGAACGAAGATATTCAAACCGTGATATCTGAATTTTATCTCACCATCCGAAATCCGGTTTTACTAAATACCGAGGTTACTTTTATCCCAGATATTATCAGTGAATATTATCCCAGCCCGATGCCCTATCTTTATAAAGGCATGCAGCTGATAATTACGGGTAGGTACGACTTGCCGCAGGATGTTAGAATGGTATTGTCGGGAAAGGCCTTTAACC
>JAGOEF010000122.1 GCA_017997855.1 Bacteroidales bacterium | reverse complement strand
ATTGAGCCACGGGTTTCGAGGAAGCAAAAAGCTTAAGTTCATTGGTGCGTTCACCAAAAAAGTTCTCGATTCGTCTGCTTTTTTCCCATTTCACCGAGTTAAGCTGTCCGAAAGTTCTGTCGATAATGGCTTTACTGGTTTGGATGTAGGAGAATAAAGCAATCATAAATATGGAGAGTACTACCAGACACACCACAAGCAGCGAAATTTTGAAGGAGATAGAACGGCTGAATCTCATTTTAAAAGGTTTACAACTCCACAATAATGATTTCTACCCTACGGTTCAGTTGTCGCCCTTCTTCGGTTTCGTTATCGGCAACCGGAACATCGTTGCCAAAACCGCGGTATTTCATACGTGTTTTTTCGATACCGGCGTCAATCAGATAGTTGTAAACCGCTGCTGCCCTTGCAATGGAAAGTTTTCGGTTGTATTGCTTTGTACCTACGTTATCGGTGTGACCACGAATTTCAATCCGTAATTTCGGGTTTTCTTTAAGCATTGCAAGCAGACTGTTTAACTGGTCGAACGAAGGATTCAGCAGCTCGGAAGAATTAAACTCAAAATAAATACGACTCATTCTGAATGCATCGCCAATGCCTGCGGTGCTTATGTCGAAATTGTCGATATCACCGGCATTGTCGTCACTGTTCTGATTACCATTGTTACCATTGTTCCCGTTGTTACCATTGTTCCCGTTGTTCCCGTTGTTCCCATTATTTCCATTATTCCCGTTATTTCCCTGGTTGCCATTGTTTTGATTATTGCCGTTAGGGTTGGTATCGGCAATGTCGGAATCGGGGTCTCCGGTTTCTAACTTACGGGTATTGAATCCGGTTTTCGGGTCATATTTATCCGAAAGCCAGTCAGATCCCACCGAAAACTCATCCTGACAGCCACATTCAAATTCGTTGTCGATGGCAATCAGTTTTATATTATCAATGTAATAATAGGCATATACAAAATTTGAATCCGCATTTTCGTCATACAGTCTTACAAAGCTGGTCTGAACATCGTTCAGGAAATTACCGATAGTCAGGTATTGCTCTTTTCCTTTGGCGCGGTAAACGCCACAAATTTCCGACCATCGGGTCTTGTCTTGCATGATGTGTCCGGGCACATTGGTAATCTGCGGTAGCTGAATTATTTGCCGCGCATCGCGTGTCGATATTTTTGTGCGGGTCAGGGCTACCCCCAGCGCATCAACAGCGTATGGCGACCTTGACGACAATGCATACTGCATCGAGAAGCAATATAATTGCCGCTGTTTCAATGGCTCTTTCAGTTCAATCTGAATGTATTCGCGTGAGATGCCATCGCGTCGCAATGCCGGATCGAAGGTTTCGCGCAAAATAAGGCCCATATATGCGTCTCCTTCGGGGGCATCGATAGAACCGGCGAAATTCTGCGGTATCGAAACCACACTGTCGGCGCAGCGGTGGAAATAGTCCGGGGTACCCCGGCTGGGATTATGCCATAACGGGATAATTTCGTTAATGGGTTCGGTGAAATAATATGAGGGGCATGTCCAGGCACTTTCGAAACCTGCATTGGGAACCAGATTCTGCGCGATAAGCTGACCCGGAGCAACCAGTAATAATATATAGGTAATCCATCTCATCATAGTGCGAGCATACAAATGTAAAACTAATAATTGTTTGCTTTAGTATCGAATCGAAATTTGTATGCCAAAATCCTGATTTTACGTTTTCTTAATTGTCGAATTCGTTTTCGATATCCAGCAGTTTGGCTTTTGCAAAATAAATTTTCGACTTTCCTTCGTGGCTGGAGTAATAGGTAACGTACAGAAAGTCTTTGTAAATTACCATTCCCGGATAACCGGTGTCGCCTCCACTCGGAAGCTCAACTACTTTATGAACTGCGCCGTTGTCGCTGGCCAGAAAAATCCCGGTACGGTCTTTTTCGTTAACTTTCCCGATTTGCTGCCCCAGTTCCTGATTGGAATAAATGCGGCTCCCAATCAAAATTTTATCATTCGACAAAACCAAAAAATTGGGTCCCCCGAGTTTCATGCTCAAATCATACCAAGTCCACTCAGTAAAAGGCGGGTAGCTGATTCCTAAAATCCCGTTACCGCCCGATTCGCGCCTGACAATAATTATCATCCTGCCATCGGGTGCAAAACGGATACGTGCTTCGTTTGGATGCGGCCCCACATCCCAGTTGATTACCGGTTCGTAGTTGATGCCGTCGTAGGTTTTCAACAGCCAGACACACCATTTCCGTTTGGGCCGGTTTATCTGATAACACGCTGCATAGCCTATCGTATCCTGCCAGGTTACACTATATATCCAGTCAAAGTTTGAGCGTACGGTCCTATCAATCGAAACAGGCATGGGTTCGGTAAACTTCTGTCCGTCCTCCGAAAACGAAACATGGGTTAGCCTGCGGTTGAGCCTCCCTTTAATATATTCAGAACCACCCATCAGCACCATCAGCTTCCCATCGGGAGTAACCGATAGTTTTCCATCACGTAAATCGAAGTCCGAAACTTTTAGCGTCGTAACATTTTTCCAAACATCACCTTTTTTCGACCGGATAATTCGGATAATACCATCATCAACCGTATCGCCGGGCTGGTGAGCACCTGCTTCCCTGAAAGCGCAGTAAAAATATTTTTTATATCGGATGAGGTCAGTGAATGCATTGTGGTCTGCACTGTCCGAAATCATGGTAACCTCAAATTTCGAAACCAGATCGGTTTGTGAATAAAGGTTCAAAGAACAAAAAAGAGTAAAAACAAATAAAAAACATGGGATTAACTTCATAGGCAATTTAATTTTGCACTAATATAGCATAAAAATCAATTCATCAATACCACAATTTTTGATAATTGGTTCTGTTTTATTGTTATTGCAGGATAATAATTCGGCTGTTTGAAATAATTTATTAAAAAAACTTTGCCTATTCAATGGCTAATACCTATTTTCGTAAACTTTATAAAAATATAAAAATGTAAATATTTAACGAGTTATCTGATGAACAACTTAGACAATCTGAACCTGCCTGAAGACTCCCTGAAGGACGAACAGCAGGGTAATGCGCAATTAGCTACCGAAACTCAGCAACAAGCTGAACCAGAACTCACGCAGGATGCCGTGGTTCAAATTAACGAAGAAATAATTATGGCCGAAACCGAAGAGCCGGTAATTGCAACTAATAATTCGGGAGATGATTATTCAGCTCCGCAGACCGAAGAGCCACCGGTTTTTCACATGTTGCCCGAACTCGAAGAAGACGCCGAACCTGAATCTGACGAGGAGACTGACCTGCTGGCAGCTGTAACAGCCCCCGATTATTCAGCCCTCGACAAGCACCAGTTACTGCAGTCGCTCAAAACAATCATTTACGATAAGCCGGTTGAAACCATTAAAGTCGAAATCGATGCGATTAAAAAAGCATATTACCGCAGCCGCCAAAACGAAGTGATTGAGCTAAAGAAGCAATATATCGAAAAAGGTGGTACCGAAGAAGCTTTCGAAGTGCCGCGCGATAACGATGAAGACTACTTCAAGGAACTGCTCAACGATTATAAAGCCCGTAAGGCTGTTTACAACGAGCAACTCGAAGTGGAGAAACTGGCAAATCTCGACAGGAAAAAAGAAATTATCGAAAAAATAGGCTCTTTGGCCAACCGTGATGAATCGCTGACCAGAACCTGGGAAGATTTCAGGGAACTGCAGCGCCAGTGGAAAAACATTGGACTGGTACCCGCTCAGGAAGCCCAAAACATTCTGAATGCATTTCAGATTCAGGTTGAGAAGTTTTACGATTTCATTAAAATTGACAAAGAACTGCGCGATTTAGACCTGAAGAAAAACCTGGATCTTAAACTCGATTTGTGCAATAAAGCCGAAAGCCTGTTGCTTGAACCCAACGTGGTGGAAGCCTATAATAAGCTGCAGGAGTACCATCTGATGTGGAAGGAAGCCGGACCGGTGCCCAACGATAAACGCGAAGAGATTTGGGAGCGCTTTCAGGCAGTTACAAAACAAATCAACAAAAGTCATCAGGATTATTTCCTGAAAATAAAAGACGAACTCGAGAATAACCTTCAGCAGAAAGAAGTCTTGTGCGAACAGGCCGAAGCCTTGCTTGCCGAACCCTGCGATACAGTGAAACAATGGGAAGACCTTACCGTCCGCTTTTCGGATCTGCAGCAGATGTGGCGTGGTGTGGGCATGGTGCCGCGAAAGAGTAATGCTGCGGTTTACAATAGATTCCGCAATGCCTGCAACAGCTTTTTCGAAAGTAAAAAGAACTTTTTCTCTTCGATTCGTGAGGAGCAAAACAACAACCTGCAGCGCAAAATTGACTTGTGTGTTCTGGCTGAATCGTTGAAAGACAGCACCGACTGGCGTAAAACCACCGCAGATTTTCTGCAATTGCAGAAGCAGTGGAAAGAAATTGGGACTGTGCCCCGCAAACATTCTCAGGATGTATGGCTGAGATTCCGCAAAGCCTGCGATCATTATTTCAATGCGAAGCAGGAGTATTTCTCGAATATCGACAACGAGTACGCCACCAACCTGAAACTGAAACTCGATTTAATTAAGGAAGTAACCGATTTTCAGGGAACCGCCAATGGAGCCGAAAACCTGAATATGCTCAGAGAATTCCAGAATCGCTGGACCGAAATCGGACTGGTGGCTTTTAAAGATAAAGACAAACTGCAGAAAGATTTCCGCACAGCCATTTCAGCGCTGTACGAACGGTTGAATATTCAGAAGAATGCCGTCGATATCGAAGGATTCAAACAAAAGGTGCAAATGCTTGCCGATGGTGGCGACCGCGATACACTGCGGAGAGAAAGAACCAATATCGTGCAGAAAATTAAAACCCTCGAAAACGATATAAGCCTTTGGGAAAACAACATGGGTTTCTTCAGTGGCAAAGCCGAAAGCCTGTTGGTGGATGTGAAGCGTAAAATCGAAAAAGCCAAAGCCGAAATCGAATTGCTGATATCGCAAAAGAAAGCCATCGACCTTGCCGAAAGAGAATTCAATAAATCAGAAAAGAAAGGCTGAAAATGAAAATTTTGAAATCCGTTGTTACGGTAATTTTATTGTTGTATTCGCTTTGGGCTTCGGCGCAAACGGGAACATTAAAAGGTTTTGTTTACGACAAAGCCACCGGTGAGCCCTGCTTGTTTGCCAATGTTTCGGTGCTGGGTACCAATCTGGGGGCAGCTACCGACCTGAATGGTTATTTTGCCATCAATCAGATACCCGAAGGTCAGCAACAGGTGGTGATTACCTATGTGGGATACGATTCTGTGGTGTTGTCGATCAACATGGTTTCCGGCAAACTGCTGTCCGAAAAAGTATATATGACCAAGTCGGCATTTCTGCTAACCGAAACCGTTGTCTCAGCCGAGCGTGAGGAACGCCAGACTCAGGTACGGACTTCGATTATTAAGGTTACTCCGGCTCAAATAAAAAGACTGCCGACCATTGGCAGCGAACCTGACCTGGCGCAGTACCTGCAGGTGTTGCCCGGCGTTATTTTCACCGGCGATCAGGGCGGCCAGCTATACATCAGGGGTGGGGCGCCCATCCATAATCTGGTGCTGCTCGACGGAATGACAGTGTATAATCC
>JAGOEF010000121.1 GCA_017997855.1 Bacteroidales bacterium | reverse complement strand
GAAGAAGACGACAGTTTTACGGAAGCCTGGCTGGTGTTGTCGGAGATTTATAATTACCGTTATACGCAATCGCGGGATACGAAAACCGAGAAGATGAACTACAGCCTCTACAAGGCCTGTCTGCTGAAAGTAGCCGAAACCTGTCCACAATACGACAACTACTCGGTGAATTATTTGCTGGGAATTATTTATTTCGATGAAAATAATTACAAAAATGCGCAGAAGTACCTCAACATATTTGTATCGAAGGGTGACCGAAAGTCGGAGAATTTCGAAAATGCCAAGGCGAAACTGACATTTCTGAACAACTATTTCAATTTACTGAGTAATCCTGTGCCATTTCAACCGGTTCCGGTTGAGGGTGTGTGCACGAAAAACGATGAATACCTGCCGCTGATATCGCCCGACGGAAGTATTGCTTTTTATACTCAGGCTTATATGGGGAAAAACCTGACCTCGATTTATGGTGACGAATTTGTTGAAGAGTTTACGGCGGCCAACCGTGTACATAACGATAACGGTACGGAAATTTACGAGAACGCATCGGCATTGACGAACCCTTTTAATCGTGGTAAAAATCAGGGAGCTGCCAGTATTTCGATTGATAATAATACCTTGTATGTTACTATTTGTGAGTTTGTGAGCCGCGATTACGACAACTGCGATATTTATGTTTCGCAACGTCAGGGGAGCGATTGGTCGGAACTGAAAAGCCTCGGCCCGAATATCAACGGGTTCCGTTCGTGGGAAAGTCAGCCTTCGATTAGTGCGGACGGAAATACGTTGTATTTTGCCAGCATGCGTCCCGAAAATGTGGGCTGGGATGAGAATAAACCCACCAGCGATATTTACTACAGTAAGAAAGATGAAACCGGTGCATGGGGAAAGGCTGTTAATCTGGGCCCGGTAATCAATACATCACGCAACGAAAAATCGCCGTTTATGCATTCCGACAGTCAGACATTGTATTTTTCGTCGGATGGACATCCGGGTGTGGGTGGGTTCGATATTTTTTACAGTAAATTCCGCGATGACAAATGGACGCAGCCTCAGAATATTGGTTATCCGATTAATACTACCGACGACGATGTGGGTTTTATTGTGAGTACTGATGGCAAAAAGGCCTATTTCTCTTCGAATAAGTTTGATGGTAAGGGGGGTTGGGACATTTATTCAATGGAACTTTATGAAGCGGCACGTCCCGAAAAGGTAATGTTTGTAAAAGGACAGCTGATTGACGAAACCGGACAGGCACTGACCAATGCGAGTGTGGAAGTGAAGAACCTGCAGACTAAGGAGGTAACCACAGGTATGGTTGATTCGGTAACCGGGAAGTATGCTGTGGCCGTAACCATCACCGAAGAGAAGAAGGATGATAATTTTTTGCTGGTGGTGAAGAAGGAAGATTACAGTTTTACTTCGTTTTATATTGAGAATGCGGTTGAGGTTGAAGATATTTTTGAGGAGATTATGGTGGTTGATTTTGAGGTTAAACCCATTGAACCCGGACAGGCAGTTAAGATTAACGATATTAATTTTTCATTTGCCTCGGCACAACTTAGTCCGGAAAGCCTGCTGGTTCTCGACAACTTCTCGGACTTTCTGCTGGAAAACAAAACGATTAGATTCGAAATACGCGGGCATACCGACGATGTGGGCGAAAATATTACCAATGAGCGTTTATCGAACGAGCGTGCCAAATCGGTGTATCAGTATCTGCTTACGAAGGGTATTCCTGCATCGCGTATGAGCTATAAAGGCTATGGCGAATCGAGTCCTCTGGTTCCGAATATTAATGAGGCGAACCGCGCCATGAACCGGAGAACGGAGTTTTATATCATTTCGAAATAGGGAAAAGAAAATCCGTAGTTTACTTCTCGTTTATTTTCCAATGGCCGGTTTTGTCGCTACCAATTCGTTCAATTTTACCAGCCTCTTTAAGCTTTAATTTTTCTCTTAACAGTACTCAAACTTATCGATAGATTTTTCCCGATTTCGGATGCTGTGATTTTGTTGTTTTATTTAATCAAACAAAATACAGGTTCATTTACAGTGTCATTTTCAGCATTTACAGTGTCAGGGTATTGGATATGCATTTCGCGATTTATCAGCGAATGACATTCGCCAAGAAGATTTGAGACTGTTATCCTTTTCGTGATATTCGCAATACTCTTGGATATTTTCATATGTTGTAGAATGTATTACCTCGGCCCCATAAATCGATCTCCATTGAAATGAATCATATGGTCAGGCGTATCAGCCAACCATACCTCGGTTTCCCAGGCAATATTATTGGAGTGTTTTTTAAATTCGGTGAAATCAGGAAATGCTGTTACATATATTTTACCTGCATTACAACTTTTCAGAAATTCTTCCAGTTCAACAATTCGTTTCGGAGAAACCGGACCATGCGAAGTAACAGCTTCAATAAGGAATAGCCAGTTTTTCTTTTCGTCATAAATCACAACGTCCGGCAATTTACTATGCTGATCAATCGGAATACCTAATTTTTTTAACTTCGTTTCATCTACGAACAAATCTTTTTTAGCAGTGTCGCCTAAATAAAGTATCGAACCACCATTAGCAAACCTTGCAGCAAAATTATGCACGATGGCAGCCTGAACTTCATTGTGCTTTCCTGACGAAAGTTTAATCGTTTTGCCATTGCTTAATTTTACCGGAATCAAATTTTGTTTTCTTTCTTTTTTATAACGTTTCGCTAATTCCCCTGCTTCCGATTTGAATTTTTCAACTGCTTTCTTCCACTCTTTTGTTCCAAATTTTTTAATAGCTTCTAATGCTTCAGTGGTAATTGCATAATGAGCATTCGGACTATTTACTGGCAGTTTCGGGTTGTCTGGATTGTAGTCCGCAATGCGTGCCTGAACGAATTGGTGTAAAACTTGCCTGCGAAATGTTTCTCTTGTATTCGGTGCGTATTCTTTTTTATGCACATCAAGAACGAAAGCCATAATGCCTTTTGTAACTTTTAAACTTTTACAAGTGGCTTTACTCCAACTATCACGAGGCTTAATTCCGCAAAGTGCCAATAACGTATATGCCGATATTTCATTTTGCTGCGCTGTTGGCAACCCTAATTCTTTAAGTATTTTTTTTGCTTCGTCAATTTTGCTCATATCATTACTGGTGTAAATTCAAATTGTTCACTTACTATTTTATTGGCGGTATCTACCGAAAAATCATTGGAAAGAATAATAATATTACCGATTTCTTTAATAGTTTCAAGTGGTGGAAGCGGTATTTCTCTGAGTTCGGTTGCGCTCACATTTACATTTCCGTTAAAAATCCTGAAATACGAATCGAATAAACTGCTGTTCAGTAATGCACAAAGCCCGACTACTTCATTTCGTTCTAAATGTCCTTTTGGACGATAGATGTAATTAACTTTGTTTTCTACACCGATATATTCTGCTTCAATGAAATTGCAGAAGTATGGAGCTGCAACCAATCTTGTTTTGTCATCCTTAGCACTGAAGCGTCTCAATAGAACATAGTTTTTATTAGAAATAAGAATAGATTTTGATTCGTCCTGAATTCTTACATATTGTCCTTTATCGGGCTTTGGCATCGGCCATTCCAAGACCATTTGTTTTACATTGTGAAGCCAAAAGAGTGGAGCTAAAAATACTGTTCCGTTTTGATATGAATCGTGTATATGCTCTTTTGACCTAAATGCAACCACAGGGCCGGTCGAAATTTGAATATTGTATTTATTCAAGTTTCCATTCCAATTTTTAAAAGCATTCAAAATTGCTTCATCTGAATCACTGGTAGGTAGATATAGTATTTTTTCATTTGAATTCAAGTCAATCAATTCTTTTTGTACAAAAGACTTGACAATTGTAGAACCAATATCTTTTAATCCGTGTGAAGAATAAATATTTACCTTGTGTTTCGGATTTGTTTTTTCTTTTCGTGTTCCTTTTAGGATAACGGTTTCCTGTAATACCTTATCCCTGTTGAATGTATCTTTTCGGGAAACAAACAAGTGCACCTTGTCAATTTCAATTATTTTAAAAAAATACTCACGGAATAATTTGAAGTAACTCCCAGAAGCGTAGCTTCGCGGAGTTATAAATATTAGTTGTCCATTTTCTTTTAGTAACCTCGCGGAAATAGCCATAAAAATGGCGTAAATGTTCGGATGTCCGTTAACAACTGCTTTTGCAGCAATCGCTCGTTTGTCGTCAATTGGTAGTTTGAAGTAGGGAGGATTAGAAATAATAATATCAAACGGATTAATTGTCTGTGAAAACAAGTTGCCATTATCAGTTAGACATTCTGCGTTCTCGAGAATGAAATCATTTGTATGAATAGAGATTTTTAGTTCGATATTTTTCTCCTGTAACCAACTTCTTAAATATTCTAATGACTCTTTTGTGTAAGGAATTAACGCTTTATCAGTTTCATATACTGTCAAATCAATCTCCGTCAACTTTTCGTTATTCTCAACTAATGATTCTATTAAAGCACACGTTAGAATAGCCGTTCCGCAGCCTGGGTCAAGTATTCTGATAAAACTTTCACCAGATTCTGCGAATATTCCCATCAGCCTGGCTATTTCAACAGGAGTGAAAAATTGTCCATTTGTTTTTTTATGTTCCTGATTTACCGAATTGGCATAATTCAGCCCAAGCCGGTCAGCGTAATGGCTCGGCAACTCACCAGCAATTTTTTCGATGAGTTTTTTACCTGCCATTTTTCTTATTAGTTATATAGTTTATTTTCTTCTCAGCTACTTGCATCGCCTTTAAAGCCACTTCTTCGTCTTGCAATTCGTAAACGAGTTTGTCACTAATGAACGCAATCAAAAATTCATTCAGGTCAACTTTATAAAATTTAGCCAAACGAATAACCTGTTCTTTTGTTGGCATTCGTTCACCACGTTCAATTTTGCTTAAAAGAGCCTGATCAATTTCTATTTCCGCAGCAACCTGTCGGAGTAATAGTCCGTTTTGCTCTCTGAGTTCTCTGATTATTTCCGCAATATTTTTCAACTTGAAACGATTTGACTTGACATTTAATGTCCAAAAGTAACAAATTGAGTATTACAGTCAAAAAATAATTATTAACAATGTCATTCATTGGCGGGTGGGCGATTTTTTTTGGCATATGTTTTTGATTGTGGGGTGGGGTTTAGCTCTTTTGCAGGGGAATTTGTTCCGACTGTATTGCAAATCCTATCGGGCTAAAGGAATTCGTTTACATCCGGATCCTCTGCGAGTGACGCGTATGGAGGGTTGAAAGCAGCGGGGTCCTCAGCAATTGACTTAATTGAGAGCCCGTGGCTTAATCCCGGTAAAAATGGAGGTAGGGATCTTCGCCGCGATACCATTTTCGGGGGGTAAAGTAGATGTATGGATTGCGATAGACAAAGGAATAATCCCGTTTACGGCCATCGGTAGGCATCCAATAAATCAACTCGCCCTGAAGCGCTGACAGCATTTGTTCGCGGCTGAAATGTATTGAATCGGGAATTGTATGGGGAAAGTTTAATTCGTAGTGGGTTCCATAATCATAGTCTTTTTCACGCACTAGGTGCCAGGTACCGGCCAGTTCGGGATAATTGATTCCGTAGTATTTCATGATGTTCAACACACTGTCGTTGAAGTTG
>JAGOEF010000120.1 GCA_017997855.1 Bacteroidales bacterium | reverse complement strand
CGCTTTCGAGCGAACTCACCGGTTCGATAACCAGACTGTCGGCGTGAATATCAGGGAAATCGAGTTCCTGCATTTTTTCCATCTACCGCACCATCGAATCGGATACCATACGAGCTGAGTAGTAGGTATAATGTGTTCCGTATTTTGGGAAAAGCGGATAGCTTACGGTATCTTTCATTTCGAGAAACCACTTGTTGAAGTCGATAAAGTTCATTTTCATCGCAGTGGCTTTTCGCGAGTACCAGGTGTACTGATTTTCGCGGGGTGTGATCCGGTCGTAGGCTGCCGGTAGTTTGTCGCTGTAGTAGAATGCGTTGCTGGGAACAATCACGAACAGAAACTCTATATTGCGGTTTTTCAGGGAGTCGATTACTACGGCTGTCTTCTGCATCACCTGTTCCATACTGTCGCGATTCATGTGGTTCATTCCCAGATACGATTCGATATTGTAATTAAAGAACAGGTGCTTGTCTTTGCCAACGACCACCTGATAACCGTTAGATTTCGAAAACAAGTCGAAATCCATCTGATTTAAAAAACGAACCAAATGTCCGCGAAGTCCAAAGTTTTTATTGATAAATTCTTCCGATTGGGCCTGATATTCTCCTTTGAACCAGGTTGAGAAATGAAAGTCCGGATAATAGTCGGTCTTTGTTTCGAGATTCAGCGGAATCTCAGCCGTCAGCTTAAATAACCGCTGAGCCACCGGAATCAGCAAAACCAGGATTAAGGCAAGGTATGAATATTTTTTTAGTTTATCCATCAGAATCTGAAATAAATAAACGGATTAAAACCTCCAATGGCAATGGTTCCGACCGAAAGGAACAACAACATCAGGCAAACGGCCAGGGCGGGTATAATATCGGCTTTGTAATAATTTCTCTCGTAGAAAAAGGATTCTATTTTCTTTCCAAAACCAAACATAGTGATGAACGAAAACAAGAAACCCATGACTATATAAAACCAGAATTTATTGTCGAGATACAAGGTAAATTCTACCCCATCAAATGCAAACAAACGGCCGATGTAATCGAACGCATAGGTTAATGTATCGCTCCTGAAGAAAACCCAACCAATCATGGCAAGGAAAAAAGTAATGAAAATACTGGGGAATTTGCCAATTTTCTTAAAAAATCTGAGCAAAAACAATCGGTCGAGAACGAGAAACAAACCATGATATGCACCCCAGACGACAAAGGTCCATGCAGCTCCGTGCCAGAGCCCTGATGCAACAAATACAAAACAAAGGTTAAAATAGAGACGCGCATTGGTTTTTACCTTGTTTCCGCCCAGCGGAATGTACAAATAATTGCGCATCCATGAACCGAGCGAGATGTGCCAGCGCCTCCAGAACTCTGTTATACTCTGCGAAACGTATGGATTGTTGAAGTTCTCGGGAAGTTTGAACCCTACCATTTTTGCAATACCCAGAGCCATATCGGAATAGCCCGAAAAATCGAAATAAATCTGAAACGAATAGGCTACTATTCCTACCCAGGCCATTCCCGTACTGATGCTTGTGGGGTCCATCGCGAAAATAATGTCCACTTCCCTGCCCAATGTGTTGGCAATCAACAGTTTTTTCGATAGCCCGATGACAAAGCGAAAGAAACCGGTAAGACGGTTGTCGATGGTATCGTTTTTACTTCGATCGGTTATCTGGTCAGCGATGTCGTGGTATCGGACAATGGGGCCGGCAATCAGCTTTGGGAAAAAGATAATGTATAACTGGTAGTTCCAAAAATGATTTAAGGGTTTATGCACACGGCGGTACACATCAACTACATAGGTGAGGGTTTCGAAGGTGTAGAACGAAATTCCGATGGGAAGAACCAGCTTGGTCCACTGAACATTTTTACATCCAAAAAGGCCAAGTATTTCGTTAAAGTTCTCAATGAAAAAATTGGAATACTTAAAGTAAAAAAGCAAGCCCAGGTTCATACAGACCGAAACCGTCAGCAGCAACTTTCGCTTGGTGTCGTTTTTTGCCTTGTCCATTTGCTGAACCAGAAAAAAATCGACCAGGGTTGTCCCTAATATGACAAAGATGAATTTGGGCCCGCCCCAACTATAAAAAAGAATACTCGATACGAGTAATACAAAATTCTTGTATTTAACATCAGTCAGGTAGTATGCTACCAAAAAAATCGGCAAAAAATAGAAGAGAAATAAACTGCTGCTAAAAACCATCTCTGTTCGTTAAATCATGGGCAAAAATAATTAACATTTTCAGATTAGCACTTCTATAATATACAGCACATTTATTTTTTTTAATTTTTTTGTCGGTTTCAAACCATAATCGTTGTGTTGTAACGCACTGAATATTTGAAGCAGACCACGATTCATCACAGCACGTAACGAACTCTTATTTTATGGCCGGATGGATTATTTTATAAACCTGAGTTCAACCCGGCGGTTCAATGCACGTCCCTCATCAGTAGAATTATCGGCTACGGGTTGGGTCATACCGTATCCCACAACCGTGAATAGCGAATCGGGACAACCTTCGTTGACCAGAAAATCCTTTACAGCCCGTGCCCTTTTTTCGGATAGAACCTGATTGTCGGTTGCATTGCCAATGTTGTCGGTATGACCGCTAAGTTCCACTTTTAAGTTGTTCTTTTTGATAATGGCAGCCACGCGACGTAGTTCCGGCAGTGAATAGGGCAGGAGGGTACTTTCGCCGAAGTTGAAAAACAAATTATTCACCTTAACTGCGTCACCTTCTTCAATCATCTGGTCGAAGCTGGTAATGGCTATATTCTCTTCGACAACTATTTTTTCTTTGGTTTCACGTAAATCAATATTGTTCGACACCGGGAAATAGTTTTCCTGCTCAACATAGTATCCGTAAATTTTGCCTAAGGGAAGTACCACAAAAAAACTTCCGTCGTTTGGGTCGCTTTTCGATTTCCCTACTTTTTTACCACTTTCCAGATCTTCCCACACGATTTCTGCAGCAATGGGCTGTTGATTTTTGTCGAGTATTTTTCCCGAGATGGTAGCCACCATGTCGGGGCGCATTTTGTCGGGCAGGGTAAGCCAAAATAAATCGTTTTTGTCGGTGCTGGTTCGGGTTCGTGCATAATATGCGGTTTTACCGTCGGTAGAAATGTTGTAGCCCCAATCGGAGTTCTCGGTATTGATTTCTTTACCGAGATTAACGGGTTCGCTCCAGCAATTCCAGCATGTATCGGCCAGACGAGTCGATTTGAATACATCGAGTCGCCCCAGTCCACCATGACCATCCGAACTGAAGTACAAGGTTTTCATGTCGGGATGCAGAAAGGGTGAACGGTCGCAAAAGCGGGTGTTGATGGTGCTTCCCAGATTGATGGGTACACCCCAGTTCCCGTTGTCATCGGCCAGCGAAACCCAGATGTCGGATGCATACTGATTATCGCCATGATAGCCCGAAGTCTCTACACCAAGATTATAGCCCCCTTCGCGGGTTGACGAAAACAACATGGCTTTTCCGTCGCTGGTAATCATGGCGTCGCACTGCCATTCGCCACTGTTGATGTTTGCCGGTAAAGGAACGGGCTTTCCCCATCCACTGCCTGTTTTTTCGGAAGAATACAAACTTCCGTTGATGAAAAGAATCAGCATAGTACCATCGGTCGAAATACTGATCGGGGCATCGTTGGATTCGTCATCCGACAATTCGGTGACCAGTGTGGCGGGTCCCCATACACCATTCACTTTGCGCGAAACAAAAACATCTTCACCACCTATATTATCGGCGCGCGACTGGGCGCAAAAATACATTTCGCTTTCATCGGCGGTAATATGTGGTAAATACTCGTTTCCATCGGCTGTACTCACATTGTCGCCGCAATTGTTTACAACCACCGTTTTGTCAACAGGTGCCGTAAGCAATTCAACCAGGTTGTTGAAATGTCCAGGGCTTGTCGCAAAAAACTCCCGGTAGCTTTCCACGGTTTTTAAAGCGCCTGTCCAATCGGCTTTCTTTAGATTTTCGGCAATCATACGTTGCACGGCAACAAATGCCAGATCTTTTGGGGCTGCGGCTTTTATGTAATTATCATAGGAACTGAAGTTGCTTTTATCGTATGGGCTGGTTAATTCGAGCAAGAGTCCGAGCAGCGCGTTGGTGATGTCTTTAACTTTACGCTCGTTGAGTGCTTCCACCGTATACAATTCAAAAAACAGGTTGATACTGGCAACATCGCCGTCGCTCGTAAACAATTCGTAATACACCATCAGGGCTTCCTCGCGACGACTGTCGCTAATGCGATCGATACAAAATTTAAGGGCTTCCATGTTTTTTTCTTCCATAGCAATGACCACCATTTTGTCGAGAGCCTGACCGATATACCGGTTCGATGGCCAGGTAAGAATAAAATCACGATAGCTTTGCCATTTTCCGGCCACCGTATTTTCGACATACATGCGCTGGTCATACATTTCCTGAGCCTGAGCCATCTTCGGGCTTTTGGGGTAGGACTCCATGTAGTTTTTATAGGCAGCCGAAGTATTTTCTTTTTCGGCTATGGCATATTCCAGTTCATAAATTCTGGCCCAGGCTTCGGGCACCTGTGCTGCTTTGGGATAGCGCCCAATAAACTCCTTATAGGTATCGATATCATCTTCTTTGCGGATTTCTTCGAACAGCAGTATGTTTCGGTTGGCCTCGGCATCGGAAAATTGCCTGGCATCAGGATAGGTACTCATGAATTCTTCCCATGCTGCAATGCTGTTCAGCTCAAGTGCAGCAGCATAGGCGACCGTATTCCGCTTGTCGATAGCTGTGGTGCGGTATTTTTGCGGTGATTCCTTGTAAAACGACAAATATCTTTCGTATGCCTGAAGGGTGTTTTCGTTAGAGGCGTCGGCCAGGGCATAGTAGCATACCGAGTCGGTATAGGCTGCCAGAACGCTCTGGTTAATCGGGATTTCTTCGAGTTTGCTCAGCAGTTTTTCGTCGCTTATTTTTTTATAGGTGCTTTTGGCCATCGATAGTAAATCGTACGACGTTTCGGTATTATAGCCGGTAAAGTTGCGTTGCATCAGCAAAATGGACTTCAGCAGCAGATATTCCACGTCGTCGGCTTTTTTCTCGAGGCCTTTATTAATCTTCTTCTCGGCCTTCTCATACTCACCTTCGTAAATCAGTTTCAGCGATGCGCTTTGCGAGAATGCAAACAGCACCGAAAGCCACAGGGAAAGCAGTACAGTAATGGTTTTTTTCATAATTTACTCATTAGCGACAAAGGGTACAAATTCAGTTTCAAATCTACTAAAAAAATTGAATTAATGCCTGGTATGATTTATAGAGGATGGTGAAATAATGTCAGAGGTCAGATGTCATAAGTCAAATGTCAGAGTAAAATTGTAGTGCAACTCGTCATCGTTTGCAACGAGGACGCATTTACAAGGCGATGTTTTAGTGTATATAGATAAAGTGGATTAGAAGAATTAAAATGGACTACAGAAAAACTGTATCCCATACAAAAAGTTTTAAGTCGTAAATTGCGACCTTTAATGAATGATGCTTTTAATATGTGATATCCAAATTAAATAGTACTTTCGTAATAATATGAAATTGAAAAAATGGCACAGCAAAACGGAAAAGTAGAGGTCTATACTGATGAAAATATCATCACCCGCATATA
>JAGOEF010000119.1 GCA_017997855.1 Bacteroidales bacterium | reverse complement strand
GTAAATATCAATGCTAAATATTGATGAGTTTCATGGGTTTACTTTTGTAAATTATGTAAATTATCGTTCTTTCGTTATTCACATTTGTAAATATTATGATTTTTATTTAAAAACAGACTTTGCTTGTAGCGATTTATTTCGTTTGGAACGATGTTTTTCTCCGGTAAAAAAAAGAGGCCTGAAAACAGGCTAAAAATTAGTTCTAACGGGTTGGTGTTTTCCCTATTTTCTTTCTCAGCATCGCAATATTTTGTTGAAGAATTTCGAATTCGGTCACAAAATTCGGAGTAAAAATACCCTTCGGAATTTCGTTTTTTATGTCGGAAAAACTCCAGAACCTCACCTCCTCTATCTCGTTTTTATCGAATGAAAAAATGTGATCCCGAAATTCGACAAAACTAAAAACCAGTTCTTTTTCGATTTCGCTTTCCCAAATATACGACTTCAGGGGTATCGGTTCAGGATTTTCGATATGGAGCTCTTCGGCAGCTTCGCGACGCAGAGCGTTAAGAACATCTTCACCAAAATCGACATGACCCCCGACAGCCGTGTCCCATTTTCCCGGCTGAATGAATTTCGATGCACTTCGCTTCTGAAGAAGAAGCATCATATTACCATTGATTACATGAAGATGCACTACGGGATGCAATAATTTGCTGCCATTATGCACTGCATCGCGGGTAGCCTTGCCTGTAATTTTGCCGTGTTCATCAACCAGCGGAACCCATTCAGCATTTTCAACAATATTAGTTTTGGTTTTAAACCGTGTTTTAACGATCTCGAAAACGAGAAAAACACCAAACAAAATAAAAAGCAGTGGCCCGCTGATAAAGGCCCAAGCCTGTGAGTTCATGTAAAACGCTGCGTAAAGAACCAGAAGCGTATGCAATAAAAAAATCCAGAACATTATTTGTAAGGTAAAATGCAGGCGTTTTTCGGCCACCGGGCTTACCGAAACATTTTTAAGATATCTACGCGACATTAAAAGCATGATATTTTTACCTGAAAAGGCTGATATACCTAGAATAGAGCATAAAATAATACCTATAATAAAAGGCTTCAATCTAAAGAAGATTTCGTTTTCGAGCCAGATGGACACCAAACCCATGGCCACAATAAGTAAGGTATCGAATAAAACAAAGCGATCAGGTTTTCGTTGCCTTATATATATATAGGTGAATTCGATTATACCCAGACCAACCGCCACCCACATGCCAATAATGGTTCCCCAAATTTCATCGGCAACAATAAACACCAGTAATGGCAATAAACCGGGGAGTAAACTCCTGAATAAATCTGTTTTTCTCATTGCAATATCACAACACGCTACAAAAATAAGTTAAGCAGATTTAAAAATTCAAAAAAATGTTTACTACTTTTACTGATGAACCAAAAACAATGAGCACCATGAAACAAACCCTCCAATTTTTGTTGCGCAATCGCCGATTGCTGGTATTTTTCGTTTTTACACTTTTGGCTGTTTTTCTGCCTTTGATTGCCGAAGCCCGTATGGGTGGAGCAGGTGGTGGCAGCGATAGTGGCGGTGGCGGTGGTGACGGAATCGGAGCGCTGATATTTTACATTATCATGTTGATTCCCTTCCCTTGGAATCTGGTGGTTATTGCTGCGCTGATCGTATTATACTTTATTGCCAAGAAAAAAGCCAAGCAACGTTCCATTCTCAACTCAATACCGACGGCTGCAAAAGTAGGACAAAGTGGTGCTTCAAACGTATCGCTGCCCGGACTCGATGTTCCGGTATTTACCGAGAAGGTGAAAACAGCCTTCGTTCAGTTGCAGGAAGCATGGGCTGCCAAGAATATGGGTAAAGTACGGCGTTATATCAGCGATGGGATGTATCAGCGGCTGAATATTCAGTTTAAGATGATGGACATGCTGAAGCAGCGGAACGAAATTACTAAAATTGAAGTCAAAGGAGTTTACCTCGATAAAGCCTATCAGGATGGTGGAAACGATGTGGTACATGTGGCTGTGCATGCTGTTATCACCGATAAATTTATATCGGAAGAATACAAACAACTGGTATCGGGAGGCCGCGAAGAATTTGTTGAGTACTGGTCGTTCATCCGTAAAACAGGAGTCGCTGAGCGCGATATGTATCACACGCTGAACTGTCCGAATTGCGGTGGCGAATTACCCCTCGACGGTGGCGAAGTGAGCAAGTGTCCCTATTGCGGAACCATCACCAACAGTGGAGCCTACGACTGGGTTCTTGCCGAAATTACTCAGGTTGATGACTACAAATCTACCAATGTACTGCACGACCTGAGCCGCAATCTGGGAGACCGTGTTGCCGGCCTTGCCGATGATTATCCCGATTTTTCGGTTCAACATATCGAAGACATCACCAGCAATGGTTTCCTGCAGATAGAAACCGCCAGGGTACTGCGTAAACCCGAAATGATGCGCCGTTTTGTCAGCAACGAGTTGTTTGAACGCCTCGACAATGAGATTAAAAACGCTACCCCGTTCCTGTATAACCGTATTTTCCTGAACGACGTGACACTGATTGGCGGCCTCACCGACGGAAATCAGAACAAGCTCACGGTATCGGTAAAAATGTCGTATCAGCGCGTGCGCATCGACAATAAAACCCTGACGATTGTAGATCCACAGGTTACCACTCAAACCCGCATTGTAATACTCAGCCGCGACGCCAAGGCACAGCAGCCCAAAGCTTCGCTGTATGCACACCAATGCCCCTCATGCGGTGGTACACTCAGCGATACTACCGACCTGAACTGCCCGTATTGCGGCAGCACTGTGAACAGCACCATGTATGAGTGGATTATTTCGGATGTAATGGATTTGAGTGCTTACACCAATTTCTACAAAGAGAATTATGATAAGTTTGCTGCCGGAGTTAAACCCGGAAAAATCGACAGCCTGTATAAGGTACGCGACTTTGCCTTCAATAACGTGTTGATTATGATTGCAGCCGATGGTAAATTTACCCAGGAAGAAGTTGAATTTGCTAACGATCTGGCAAAAAAATGGGGCTATAATACCGATAAAATTCAGGGCATGATTGAACTGGCACGCACCAATCAACTGACAATCAAAATGCCTGAAGACATGAAAGACCGCGAGAAGATTTACAAACTGATGGAAAAGGCAGCCAACATCGACAACGATTTCGACCCAGCGGAAAAAGCCCTTCTCGAACACATTAAAAAAGAATACCTGAACGGAGCAGCATAGGCTGTAAGAGGTGTTCAAATCGAAAAAGCCGCTGATATTTAGTCAGCGGCTTTTTGTTTTAAAACATTATACTTAGGTATTCTTCATGAACCATTATGCTTATGTTATAACATCTTCCGATCGAACTCAAGATTCTCCTTCCGGCTGGTTGCATTTAAAAACACGGGCTAATCCGCTGCAAGAATGCCACAATTCTTTACTGAATAAGCCATTTCCAAAGTGGCACAATGTGTATAACTGTACCTTCAATGATTTCCTCTTTTTCCTGATAGTCTGTAATTAATAAACTTTCTTTCAAATTGAGTTGTTTCATAGCAGCAAATAAACCATCCACTTCTCTTTTATAGGTTTCGGCATTGTCGATATCGCGTGATACATTTATCAGATGAGGTTTGCCCTTGTCCATAAATACGAAGTCGACTTCCTGCCCGTTTTTAAAATAATAAATGTCATCATAGCTTCTTTTTAGCTGATTAAAAACAATATTTTCAAATATTTTTCCTCTGTCTTCCTCAAACGAAATTGCTTTTTTTAATCCGATATCCACAACGTACATTTTTTTTGAATTGCGCTGCTGAACAGAAGCAGAATCGGAAAATACCGGTATTTGATAAAGTATCATGGCATCTTCGAGATATCCGAAGTAATCGTACAATGTGTTTTTCGAAACACTTTTTCCCATCGAAGTCAGAATATTGTAAACACGGTTGATGCTCAACAAAGTAGAAATGTTTGTAAAACAATACTTTACCAGGTATTTTATAAGAAACAGATTACTTACATTATAGCGTTCAATCAGATCTTTGTAAATAATCATATCGATATATTCCCTGAGAATTTTTTCCTTTAAGTCGTTTTCAAGGAGCAATTCAGGGAAGCCTCCTGTTTCGAGATAATTGTTTAACTCATTTCGTATTAGCGCTGTTTGTGCAGAGCTGTATATATCGGCCTTGACAGATTTAAAACTCAGATACTCGGTAAAACTCAGCGGAAAGAGCGTGTATGTTATAGTTCGTCCTCTCAAACCCGTTGCTATTTCTTTAGTTAGCAGGCGGGAAGAAGAACCTGTGAGAAAAATCCTGCATTTTTCGGTATCATAAATTCTTCTTACAAAAAGTTCCCAATTGGGGATATTTTGAATTTCATCAAAAAAGTAATACACTATTTCGCCCTTTTTCGAAGGATACATTTCGTAATAAGCGTCTATTAAAGTCTGAAAATCATTCAACGTAAAATCAAACATCCGATCATCGTCAAAACTGATGTAAACAATACCCTCGGCTGGTACCAACGTTCTTAGCTTATGAATTGTATGATAAAAAACGCTGGTCTTTCCGCTTCTTCTGCTTCCGATAAGCGAAATTATTTTCGATGAGTCCAATGGCAGTTCCAACTCTCTCGGCAAACGTGCAGGAATATACTCCTGATTATCGCGTATAATTTTTTTGAAAAGTTCTTTTTTCATTTGTATTTTTCAATTAACACATAATTGATAATATATTTCCCTTAACAAAGATACATTATTTTTAGTGGATGTACAAATTATTTTGTAACAACATCAATGGCTATCACGCCCTCCAATCAAATTACAGAAACCTTAAAAAACGAATAAAACCTTTTAATACCCTGCCCCCACATTTGTCATCGCCACCCGGAATCCAATCCAAGAGCTCTGTCGATTTTCGTTAACCAAACATCGTGTTCCCGACAACATATATACCGCTGAATGACACCATGAACCGCCTTTCACCATCCTTGCGGGAGCGAATCTTTCTGCTGTAATGGCATTGTGAAGTACGTCTCCTGCAATAATTTGAACCTGATTTCTGTCGGCTTGATTCAGTGTATCGAGCATATAATCGCCTTGTGTAGCCAGAGAAGTAGCTACCTTAACAAAAGCGGAAGAATAATTATCATCGGCGGTAATCCCAAAATCGTTACGGGCAGACTGACTGCCGTCGAGCACCCACTCAGCCATATTCCCGGCCATATTAAACAGCCCCTTACTATTGGGGAAATAACTCAATACAGGAGCTGTTAACGAAGCCCCATCGTCGGTATACGATTTAAAACAAACTCCGTTTGCATCGAAAATCGGTCCTGTATTGGCAAGCCATTGTCCTTTATTATTATACAATGCACTCCCCCACCAGGGATACACCGATTGTTTGTTGGTTTTGGGGTCTACTTCCAGGGCAGCATATTCCCATTCAGCTTCGGTTGGCAAGCGGAACGAAGGATACAGATAACATGCATAATTTGAGTTTACCGAATCAGCTAAAAAAGCCTGCGTCGAAAAATAATATGATTTTTGCTTGAGTATTTTCTTCGAAATAAGAATATCCTCGTTCAAACGATCGGTGCGCCATTGGCAGTAAGCCATTGCCTGATTCCAGCTAACACCTGCTACGGGGTAGTTATCGTAGGCTGGGTGTTGAAAATACAGGCG
>JAGOEF010000118.1 GCA_017997855.1 Bacteroidales bacterium | reverse complement strand
GAGCCATGATGATAAACCCCGACATGAAACCGGCTTTTATTTTTCAGGGAGGCTTGCCCGGTAATTCATATGCCCTCGAAATTGCTTCACGCATCGGCTTATCCACCGAAATAATTGAATATGCCCGTCAGAAAGCCGGAAGCGAGCATACAAAGTTCGACACTATTCTGCGCAAAGCACTTAAAGACAAGCGGTATTACGAACGAAAGCGTATAGCGGTCAGACAACAAGAGAAAAGGCTGGAAGCACTAGGCACCGAATATGAGACAAAACTGCTGGCGCTTCAGCGCGAAAAGCGTAAAATTCTGGATGATGCCCGTGGCAAAGCCGAAAAAATCATTAAAGACATCAATGCCGATATCGAAAAAACCATCAGAGCCATAAAAGAAGCCAACGCCGAGAAAGAAAAGACAAGGGAGTTGCGCCGTGAACTGAAAGAGAAAACCGATGCACTGGTTGAGCTAACATCCAATGAACCGGCAGATTCAGAAATCGAGAAAGAACTTCAGCAACTGGCAGCGCGGAAACCCGAAATTGTAGAAATCGACCCGGACGAAATACACATTGGCAGCCGTGTTCGTATTTCGGGACATGATAGCATTGGCGAAGTTGCCGATTTAGGCGACGAAAACGCTGTGGTTCGTTTCGATAATATTATTACCAGTATAGCCAAAACCAAGCTCGAAAAAGTACCCGACCCCGAAGCAATCAAAATGCCCAAAGCAATACACTATAGTTCGGCATATAAAAACATAAACGAGCTTCGAAACAATTTCAAACCCTATACCGACCTTAGGGGAATGACTGCAAATGAAGCACTAGGTGAGATAACTGCTTTTATCGACGATGCTATTGTTTTGGGAATCTCTCAGGTAAAAATATTACATGGTAAAGGAAACGGTATACTTCGAAAAAGTATCAGGGAATACCTGAAGACCATCAAACAGGTACAGTATTTTGCTGACGAAGACATTCGATTTGGCGGAGATGGCATCACGGTAGTACAACTCAAATAAATCGGCATGTTACAGATAGATAATACACTGGTAAGTTTTGACGTAATCGAGAAAAAATTTGTTTGCGACTTATCGCGTTGCAAAGGTATGTGTTGCATTGCAGGTGACGCAGGCGCTCCGCTTCTTCCGGATGAACTGGATCAGATTGAGCGAGCACTTCCGACGATAACCCGCGACCTGCAAAAAGCTTGTCTCAACGTTATTGACAGTACCGGAGTTGCCGTTTTTGATCCTGATGGTGAGTTGGTTACCAACACCTTGCCGGGTAAAGGTGCCTGCGTTTTTACCATTTCCGATGCTGAAGGAAATGCCGTGTGTGCTCTCGAGAAAGCATGGGCCGAAGGCCGTATTGACTTTCGGAAACCTTTGTCGTGTCACTTGTATCCTGTGAGAATTACCCGCTACCGAAACTACGAGGCAGTCAATGTACATGTATGGGATATATGCAGTGCAGCCATTAGTAAGGGTCGCGAAAACGCAGTGCCGGTATATGTTTTTTTGAAGGATGCACTTATACGTTGCTACGGCGAAAAATGGTATGAGCAGCTTGATTATGCAGCAAAAAATTGTCGGGTAATACGAAATGATTACTAAATTCAGAATTCAAGGGATTATTTTCGAAATAATATTGATGTTTCAATTGCTGTAAAACATTGCCTTATATGGCTTATATGAGAATAGCCGTTTATTAACCGTTAAGTAACGGATAAATTTTGAGATAAAAACCCGATTTTCGAAGCATATAAATCCTTGCACTGCAATGCCTCTGCAGAAATAGCCGTTTATTAACCGTTAAGTAACGGATAATTTTTGGAATAAAAACCCGATTTTCGAAGCATATAAATCCTTGCACTGCAATACCTCTGTAGAAATAGCCGTTTATTAACCGTTAAGTAACGGATAATTTTTTGAATAAAAACCCGATTTTCGAAGCATATAAATCCTTGCACTGCAATACCTCTGTAGAAATAACCGTTTATTAACCGTTAAGTAACGGATAATTTTTGAGATAAAAACCTGATTTCCGAGCTATATAAATCCTTGCACTGCAATACCTCTGCAGAAATAGCCGTTTATTAACCGTTAAGTAACGGATAATTTTTGGAATAAAAACCCGATTTCCGAACTATATAAATCCTTGCACTGCAATGCCCCGGTAGAAATAGCCGTTTATTAACCGTTAAGTAACGGATAATTTTAAAAGCTTTTAACCCCATTAATCTTTACCAAATCCATAAACTTCAACCATGCAATTTATGTCGAAACTGCGACTCCAACAGAAAATAATTTCGTAAAACAAACGTTTTTAGTATTTTTAGCCGAAATATTATGATGAGGTCTATTTTTACATACGCAATTGTTTTCATCTTGCTCGTTATGCAGTCCGGTTGGGTTTATTCGCAGCGACAGAACCGTGAATCAAAGCCAACTCCCGAACTTTCGAAATGGGACAGAATGTATCCGACCATTAAAATCGGTGACAAAGTGTACAAGACCGGCAGCAATTGGTTCACTGCGGGCATAGGCTACGGTTATGCCACCAATCTTAGGTCGGATCAGACAAATTTTGCGCTGGCCTATCACCACCGCTACCACGCCATGTATTTTAATCTGGGGTATCATTACAGCAGTGACCAGTTTTTTCTGAAACGCCCCATGATACGACTTAACGACGTACATTTGGGAGCCGGTCTGCGCTTCGAATTCAATCACTTCAACTTTGCATTTTTCATCGGACCTACCTGGTCGTTTGGTTCACTCTACAGTTACACTAACGATTGGGGTGTCGATTTTTACCGATATTTTCACACCGCTGGCGCACACACTGAGCTTCAGTTTACCTGGAAATTTTTCTACGATCTGGGTATAGGCACTTCGCTCTACGGCAGCTTCAATAAAGAATATCAGGTGGTGGGGGCGCAACTACATTTTTATTTCAGTTCGGCATATAAAGCAAAATATTAACTCAAATAATTTAATATGAATACCATTAAAAATTACATCGAAGCTAACAAAGACCGCTTCCTCGACGAATTGTTCGGCCTCATCAGAATTCCATCCATCAGTTCGATGTCGGAACACAAACACGACATGAAGGTGGCAGCCGAATACTGGAAAAAAACATTGCTTGATTCGGGAGCCGACATGGCCGAATTGTGCGAAACATCGGGGAATCCTGTAGTGTATGGCGAAAAAATAATCGACCCCACGAAGCCGACAGTTTTGGTATATGGGCACTACGATGTAATGCCGGTTGATCCTATTGACAAATGGGATACCAAACCTTTTGAACCGGTTGTAAAAGATGGAAAAATCTGGGCGCGTGGCGCAGACGACGATAAAGGACAGGGTTTCATGCATGCCAAGGCTTTCGAATTGATGATAAAAACCGGAACATTACCCTGTAATGTCAAATTTATGATCGAAGGCGAGGAAGAAATCGGGTCTCCGGCACTGACAACATGGTGTGCCGAAAACAAAGACAAACTAAAGGCCGACGTAATCCTGGTTTCCGACACCGGAATGATTGGCCCCGGAATTCCGACCATTACCACAGGCCTGAGGGGTTTGTCGTATTGGGAAGTCGAAGTAACCGGACCTTGCCGCGACCTGCACTCTGGCCTGTTTGGAGGTGCAGTTGCCAATCCGGTAAACGTATTATGCAAATTGATTGCAACAATGCAGGACGAAAACGGGAAAGTTACCATCCCCGGATTTTACGACGATGTTCTCGAAGTAAGCGATAAAGAAAGAGCCCTCTATGCATTGGCGCCATATAACGAAGAGAACTACAAAACCGCACTGAAAGTGAAAGCCTTAAAAGGCGAAAAAGGATTTACCACCACTGAGCGTACCGGAATCAGACCATCGTTTGATGTATGCGGCATCTGGGGTGGCTATACCGGTGAAGGAGCAAAAACAGTTCTGCCATCGAAAGCGTATGCAAAAATTTCAACGCGACTCGTTCCCAACCAGGATAATCACAAAATATCGGAGTTATTTGTAAAACATTTCGAATCGATAGCACCCGATTATGTTACAGTCAAGGTAACACCTTTGCATGGCGGACAGGGTTATGTGTGTCCGATTGACCATCCGGCGTACAAAGCAGCCGAAAAAGCCCTTTACGATTCGTTTGGAAAACAAGCCGTTCCTTTCCGCAGCGGAGGCAGCATTCCGATTATCTCAACTTTCGAAAAAGAACTGGGCATAAAATCGATATTGCTTGGATTTGGCCTTGAGTCGGACGCCATTCACTCTCCGAACGAGAATTTCCCGCTCGAACAATTCTACAAGGGGATCGAAACCATTCCGTTATTTTACAAGTACTTTGCCGAAATGGCATAAACAAAAAAACGCTCCGATCGGAGCGTTTTTTTTAATATTTCAACTGGCTTACTCCGACTGTAAGCCAAAATGATTCAGGTAGTTTTCGGTATGGTCGCCATAGGCTTCAATGCCATGTTCAGTAATTTTAAATGTGCATTTCTCGCCTTTTATCTGGGAAAATACCACATCCGATTTATGGCCGTTTTCATCGATACGGGTCAGCCTGGCCAGATTTTTATCAAGGTCTTCGCTATTCAGGTTTTCGTAGCAAATCGGACAGATAAAATTGGTGTGCTCGCCATCAGCAATTTTTACCGAAGGATGAATTTTGAAACTGTAATCTCCTACTTCGGGACTGAGAAGCACGAGCGCAGAATCGCCCTTGCTGTTTTTGGTCAGCAATATGATGTGATGCTTCACTTTCAGGTAGCCGCCGCACTTGGGGCAAATATAATCTGCGTTCATAGGCATTGTTTTATTGTACACTCCAAAATTAATAAATTTTCGATTATGCAACAACTGTTTTACGGAATAATATGATTATACAAGCAAATCGACAAAACATTGATGATTCAGACTTGTACCACAACTTTATTATTGCCGCTAAACTTCGTGGTTCTTGTGTGTAAACACCAAGCTGGCAACCACTTGCTTTATCAATGTTTCGTATTTTTGTTTTTCGCTGAGCGGATATTCAAAATATACATTAATTACTTCGCTGCCATTCATAACAGCATGTACGTAAAACATGTTTTGTCCATGAATTCCGTTAATCACATACCAGGTTTCTCCAAAAGTTTTATAAGTTATTTCGAAACCTGATTCATAATACTGATTATCGGTTGTAGCCAACTCAAAATCCTGTTGCAGGGTTTCCGATAAATTGAGCACTCCGTAAGCCAGCATAAACGCACTACTGTCGGCTGCCAAAAACTTTTGTCCATCACCATTCATCGATTCACCCTGAGGAATTAAAAAATCGGGGTAATACACACTAAAGTGAAATCGTTCGTTGACATATTGGGTATAAATCACATCCTCGAAAACCTCGGGTTCACTATTCACAACAGTATCAGTTTGGGGAACCGGCTTTTTCCCCGGCTGTTTTCCGCCCGTATCATCAATATTGGCTTCTGGTTTCCGGTTTCCCGAACATGCCAGTAGCAGTACGGCTCCAAGAAGCAATCCGGTTTGTTTCAGGGTTTTCATGGCGAGTAATTTCCTAAGCAAATTTATCGTATTTCTAACCAATATACTATTGAATAAATTCTGTTCTTCAATACAATTTCGGAAAAATTACTAGAGCGATTACAAAGAATTTAAACTACTGATTGCCAACCATGCCATCATGCCCATACTGTGTAACATTGATTCCGGGTCGCTG
>JAGOEF010000117.1 GCA_017997855.1 Bacteroidales bacterium | reverse complement strand
CCTGTCGCAGGAAATGGATGAAAAGGTATTGCAACAACACATCAATTTGTATGTAAACGATTACAGCATTAATTTGGGTGAAAAAGGCAGGCAAGCCATAAATTTTCTATTCGCCAGGGCAATTGAATCCGAAATTATTTCCAACGGGGTTGAATTGTAGAGACGCGATTCATCGCGTCTCAAAAAACATGTACCATATAAATGCGATTCATCGCGTCTCAAAAAACACATACCATATAACGCGATTTTATGTAAAGACGCGATAAATCGCGGTTCAAAATACAAGAGACGCGATAAATCGCGGTTCAAAATGCAAGAGACGCGATAAATCGCGTCTCTACCTGATGTTTGAAAAATTTTTATTAATTTTACTACAACAAAACAATTACACAAAATTCAATAAACCGGGCATTATGAAAAACGCTACAATTATTGCAACACTGGCTTTGCTGATGATGTTTCAGGGAATGCTGTTTTCGCAAAACAACAACGTAGGTATAGGTACCAACAACCCCCACGCATCGGCGGTTCTCGATCTGGAATCGGACAATCAGGGGATACTGATTCCGAGGTTAACCCTTACCAACCTGAACCAGAGTTTGCCTGTAACAAATCCGGCAATCGGGTTAATGCTGTATAACACCGGTGGTTCGCTCGAAAACGGGTTTTATTACTGGACCGGTTCAATGTGGAAACTGATAGGTGCCGGTGGCACTGTGGAACAACAATGCTACTCCCTGCAGGAAGCCTACGAATGCGATGGAGCGGCCAACGGTTGTGTTATCAATACGGTCTCGGGGTCACCGGTAATGATTAATTCGGCTATTAATGCCAACCCGGCGCTGCAAATCGTTCATTCGGCCAACGGGGTTTGCCTGTCGGCCGGAAACACCCTTGCTTCCGGCTCGTATGCGGCCATTCAGGGGACAACGGTATCTACGGCAGGGTCCGCGGCAGTGTATGGAATTTCGACCGGTAACGGATTCGGAGTACGTGGCGACATTCCCGCATCGGGAGGTGGTGAAGCTGCCGTGTATGGTCAGAATGAGAGAACAGCCGGCGGACACGGCGTTATGGGTCTTGGCGTTAATGGCGTGGTCGGTCAGTCGAACTACACCGACGGATTCGGATGCTATGGCTTCAATTATGGAACTGCAGACCCAGGCATTGGTGTGTATGGCGGAGGTGTAACCGGTGTGGCCGGACAAAGCACCAACCTGAGCCTCAGCTATGGCCTCTATAGTTTTGATGATTGCGGCATATACAACGCCCTCGATGTGGGTGGAAATCTGTACGCAGGCGGCACTAAGAGCTTTCGCATCGATCATCCGCGGGATCCCGACAACAAATTCTTAGTACATTTTTGCATTGAGTCGGATGAAATATTAAATCTGTATCGTGGCACAACAGTACTCGACAGCAATGGTGAAGCAGAAATTGTACTTCCCGATTATTTCGGCGATGTAAACACCAATTTCGCGTATCAGCTTACACCGGTTGGAGCAGCCATGCCCAACCTGTATGTAAGCAGCGAAATCAATGATAACCGCTTCCGTATTTCGGGCGGAGTGGCCGGCGCTAAAGTTTCGTGGACAGTAACCGCCGAAAGAAACGACAGGTTGGTGCAACAAAACCCCGAAATGCGCAACGCCGAACCCGAAAAAACGGGTAAATTCAAGGGCAAATACGTGCACCCGCAGCTCTATTCACGCGATGCTGCCGGTGGTATCCTCTACCGTAACAGCCCTGCACTGCACACTGATCTGAATCCCCGTGGCAGCCATCAACCGGTGTATGAATTAAACCACTAAGTCATGAGACGAATAATTTGCTTAATAGCCTTCGGCATGCTGTTTTTCAGCGCCGGACTCAGGGCGCAAACCCTCTGCAACAACGGGCAGCAAATCTGGCTCGATGCGGGCGCAGTGGTTTTTATTGACGGGAATCTGAACAACCTTGCCGGAGAAATCACCATCGCTGAAACGGATGGATCAGCTTCGCAGCTTACCATAAATGGCGACTTACTGAATAACGACGAGATTAACGGACAAGGTGTTATCAACCTGTACGGTAACTGGTTAAACAATTCCGTTTTTAATGCCGTCCCCGGAACCGTGAATCTCCAATCGGCCAACCACACGCTGGAAGGAAGTCAGTCAACGCATTTCAATAACCTGAACCTGAATGTTGACGGAGTAAAAACCCTGGGCATTTCTCAGTTTGTAAGTGGTATACTGAATCTTGGCGGATCGGAAATTAACACGCAGACCCACACCCTGACAATCGAAAACACCCTTGCTGCATCGCTGGTTTTTACCTACGGATTTATTTCGTCTTCCGAAGGGGGTTATTTGTGCCGGCGCATGCAAAGCACCGAAGAGTATATTTTCCCGCTCGGCAGCGATTACGAAAATCCGGTATTCCGTCCTGTGAGCATCACCCCGTCGGTGGCCGAAACCGCTGAATTTAATTGTCGGTTTGCTAATGTTGATCCCGATACCGAAGGCTATTACACCAGCTTACTGGGCGACAGCATCGACTTTGTGAACCCGGCATTTTTTCATGTCATAGGCCGTAGCATGGGAACCACCGCTGTCAGCCTGAAAATTTCCTACAGCCCTGCCGACGGGGATTTCGACCATCTGGCCAACTGGAATACTACCCCGAGTCCGGCATGGCAACTTATCAACGAAAGCTATCTTATCGAAATGGTGGAGGCGAATTATATGTCGTGCACCGGTTTTAACAATTTTGCGAACCCGAATTTCATTTTATGCGATAAAACCGAGCCGCCAATCGACACCACTCCGGAGCCTGAAGAAGACATCATTGTGTACAATAGCTTTTCGCCTAACGGTGATAACCTGAACGACACATGGATTGTAGAAAACTGCGAAGACTGTCATGTTACTGTTTACAACCGCAACGGGAATCTGGTGTTTATATCGGAGGACAACTCGTTGAACTGGGACGGCACTTTTAAAAACACCAAAGTTCCCGATGCCACCTATTACTACATCATCGACACAAAAACCACTGAGGGCATACTCAAAGGCAGTGTTACCATAATCAGATAGACATGAAATATTTACTCGTCATATTACTGGGAACTGTTGTCGTGATGCAGGCATCGGCGCAGCAAATACCCCAACTGTCGTTCCGGCATCAGAACGTACTGCTCAACAACCCGGCTGCGGCAGGCTCTTCGGCCCGCAACGATATCAGCCTGCTTCACCGCCAGCAATGGCTTGGCTTCGAGCATGCCCCCGCAACATCGCTCATTAGCTATAGTCAGACATTCCTCGGGAATAACGGTATCGGAGGCTACCTCATCAGCGACCGCACCTTCCCCACATCACGGTTTATTATCAATGCCTCGTATGCCTATATTATCGAAACAGAAAAGCTTTCGCTCAGTTTCGGAATTGCCGCCATGGTAATGCAATATAAATTCAAAAACACCGACCTGAACTATCGCGACCCGCTGGACCCCAGCCTGAGTTTCAGCGCAGACCAAAAATGGAGACCCGAAGCCAACGCCGGAATTATGGCGTATAACAACCGTTTCTACGCTTCGTTTTCGGTCAGCCAGCTCTTGCAGTCGGGCTTCCGTCCGTTCTCGTCAGGCAGCGAAGGACTGGTGCAAAATACAAGGCATTTTATCGGTAGCGGACAATATAGTTTCCTGATAAAAGACCACAGCATAAGCCCCGGACTGTATCTCGGATATGCAAAAAGTTCCCCGCTGATGGCTGAGGTATCGGTGCAATACATTTTCCGGCAAAAAATCTCATTTTCGCTGGGCTACCGATGGGACGATGCCCTGAATGCAAGTATCGGGTACCGTTACGACCGCTTTTACCTCGGCTATTCGTTCGACCTGGTTACCTCATCGTTCAGGGTTCATACCTCGGGTTCACACGAAATTATGCTCAGCATGAATATTGCCGGGAACAAGCAGAACGAACCTATGTTTGGCACCAGAGCAGGGAAAACCGATGGTTTAAAGAGGAACTAAAAAAACACTTTTGAAGCATTGCCTGCTAAAAAGTACTACCATTTGGTTACAAAAAAAAGGGTCGTGGTAATATCTACCGCGACCCTTTTCAAAAAAATAATTTCAAAACTATTTTACCAGTTTCGACAGTACCGAATAACCCAGCAGCTTTCCGTTTTTGTCGTAGTTTTCGCTGCGAACCACTCCGGCCGAATTCGAAATCCATTCGGTAACCGAAGTCTGTGTTTTTACAAATCCGGTCTTCGAATTAACAGTATAGGTAATTTTTGTGGCTGAAAAAGTACCGGCAGGCACAGTTATCGATTCATTAGCCAGAATTTTACGGTCGGTGATATCTACGGTCATGCCAAATACCTGAAAACCCTGTGTGCTTACCGTCATGCTGAAGCTGGCATCAGGCAATGTGGTTCCTGCAACCAGTGTCGAAGGATACTGCATGCCTTTGTTTTCGATTTTCACGTCCATATCTTTGTATTCATCCATGTTCATCTGCTGCATAAAACCGCTCATGTCAACGTAAATAACTCCGTTTTCGCATTTATAGGTCATTTGTGCAGTATACTCGTTTTTCTTCGAATCTACCGATTTGGATTCGATAATTGCATCGTAACCCACAGCTGTATTGTTAACCGAAAGAACTTTGGTGGTTGCCGTCGATTCGAGCTTGTCTTTGGCATTGTAATTCTGCACCTCCCACGAAGCACCCACTTGCAACGGATAATAATCGGGACATGTCTGGGCCATGGCAAAAACTGCAATTACACTGGCAATGGTACTGAGAAATACTCTTTTCATAATTTTTTTGTTTTAGTTTATTGTTTGCAAAATTAATTCGATTCGGGCAGGTTACAAATATTGTGCAAAAAAATAAATTGGAATATCAAACTTCGCATCAAAAATACCTGCAACAAAATATGTCATGGCGTTCAGGATTTGGCATCTGAAAATGTTCGACAAAAAACACTAACTTTGTTTATCAAATGAAAAAACGAGCATGAACAACCGCATTGTTATTATCGGAGCTGGAAACGTAGCACACAACCTGGCCTCGCTGTTACGGGGCAGCCATTACACCATAGTGCAGGTGTTCAGCCGCAGCAACAATTCGGCCGCAGCACTCGCTCAGCAATGTGCATGCAGCCACACCTGTAATTTCGGTGAGATTACCAATGCTGCCGACATCTACATTTTTTGCCTCAGCGACGATGCCAATCTTCAATACATTCCCCGGTTCCAACACGCCGAAAAACTGTTGATTCACACTTCGGGCAGCATGAACCCTGCTGTTTTTGCGGGGCTTACAGCGGACTATGGTGTTCTCTACCCTTTGCAATCGCTAAAAAAAGAAATACACATTGCGGCCTCTCAAATTCCATTTTTAATTGAAGCCTCCAATCAGGAAAGTTTTAAACGAATTGCAGCCATTGCAGAGGCGATGGGCGCAACTTACACAGCTGCCGACACCATACAGCGCACCTGGGCGCACATTTCAGCGGTTTTTGCCTGCAATTTCAGCAACCACATGTTGGCCATTGCATCCGACATTGCACGAAAAAACAACTTAGACTGGAAAATGCTTCAGCCACTTATCGAAAATACTTTTAACCGAAGTTTACATGCCGACCCCTTTACTGTGCAGACCGGTCCGGCTTACCGAAACGAAAAATCGGTGATGCAAAAACACAGCGAAATGTTGCACGACGGGTTTAATAC
>JAGOEF010000116.1 GCA_017997855.1 Bacteroidales bacterium | reverse complement strand
GCAGCAACAGGAAATCGAAGAACTCACAGCCGCCCACCGGAACGAACCACACCTGCGCCTGCTGCAAAAAAAACTGGCGGAACAAATCACCTGTATGGTTCATTCCACCGAAGAATACAACACAGCTGTGGCTGCATCAGAAATGCTCTTCGGCAAAGGAACCGCCGACCAGCTGGCATCGCTTGATGAAAAAACATTACTCGCCGTTTTCGAAGGGGTTCCGGTATTCGAAGTGGCTAAAAGCGAATTCGAAAACGGAATAGCACTTATGCAGCTGCTTACCGAAAATGCTCCGGTTTTTCCGTCAAAAGGCGAACTGAGGCGCAGCATTCAGGGAAACGGGCTCAGCATTAACAAGCAAAAATATACCGATGTAAACGGAATTATCCACGTGGATTCACTCATTTCGGGTAAGTTTATCGTGGTGCAAAAAGGAAAGAAAGACTACTACCTGATAGTGGCCAAATAAGCGCACCCGGGTTATTAACAATCGGTTAATTTACTGGTGCTCAAAACGATAATAGGAGCGCAAAAACCTAAAGGACTCATTTACAAAACATTGATTTATCAACCGATTCAGGAATGTTTGGTGAATATCAATTAACATCTGCTGATAAAAATATCTTTCAGGTTTCAATATTAAAACTATATGATGAACTCAGCGAAAAAAGCAAGAGAATTTCATTAGAAAAAATTAAAAAACACTTAACAAATCATCAACTAAAATTCAATTTCCGGGGTAAATGTATTTATTAAAAAAGGACGGTGAATTCAGATATTAACAATTGTTCAATCTTTTTTTCAAGCATCTCATAATCAACCGATGCTGCGAAAATGTACTGTTAACAAAGCGGTATTACTTTTAATAAATTACTTTTGCAAATAAAACTGTCGAAAATTGTAAACCGATTTAACACACAATAATCATCAGCATTCCATTTAAGAATTTAAAAAGAATAAAATACAAATGATAAGAGATAACGAATTTTTTAAAAAAGAGATTTTTCGTTTAAAAAGAGAAAAGAATGCAATTATTCTAGGACACTACTACATAAGCGGAGAATTACAGGATATTTCTGATTTTACGGGTGATAGTCTTCAGCTATCACAACAGGCAGCCACTACCCAAGCCGATATTATTGTTTTTTTAGGTGTGTATTTTATGGCCGAAACAGCCAAAATACTCTCACCCGGAAAAAAAGTACTTATTCCCGATCCCGCAGCGGGTTGTTCGCTGGCCGATTCGTGCAAACCCGATGAATTCAGTGCGTTTATTAAAAAACACCCGGGTCACATTGTTGTTTCGTACGTAAATACTTCAGCAGCCATTAAAGCAATGACCGATATCGTGGTTACCTCATCGAATGCCATGAAAATTGTGAATTCATTACCCCAGGATCAGGCCATAATTTTTGCGCCCGACCGGAATCTGGGTAATTATATTAACTCGGTTACGGGACGAAATATGGTACTCTACAATGGTGCCTGCCATGTACACGAGCAATTCAGTCTGGAAGCTCTTTTGACGCTTAAAACGAAACATCCCGAAGCCATTGTTCTGGCTCATCCTGAATGTGAACCCCCTGTGCGCATGCTTGCCGATTATATTGGATCTACTTCGGCATTGCTAAAATATTCAAGTCAATCGAAAGACAATATGTTTTTGGTTGCTACCGAATCGGGTATTTTGCATCAGATGAAAAAAGCCCGACCCGATGCTGTGTTTATTCCGGTTCCGGGCAACGACAGCACATGCGCTTGCAATGATTGCAGTTATATGAAACTGAATAGTATCGAAAAGCTCTACAATTCGCTGTTAAACGAAGAATTCGAGGTTCAGGTAGATAATGAAACTGCCGAAAAAGCACGGCATTCAATACTCAGAATGTTGACTTTGTCGGAATAAATCAAAGGATGAATTTTTTTCGATATATTATTATTTTTCTTTTTACCGTTAGTTCGGTGTATACCATTTCTGCCCAGAAAGATCCTTTTTTACAGTGCGATATTGGAAGTGCTTATATTTTGCCCGGTTATTCGGGTCTCCCCGATTATGGTCCAAATTATCAGTTGCGGATACGTTACGGTAATCGCCTCACCGACAATAAATCATGGAATAAAAACTACAATTATCCTTATGTTTCGGTGAATGCATTTTTTTCGCATAATACAAATTTGGCATTGGGAAGCATTTTTGCTGTTTATCCCGATTTTGGTTTTATTCTGAAAGAAAAAAAGAAGTACGAAATGAGAATTTCGGCTGGTTTGGGAATTGCTTTTTTTAATAAGATTTATCATCCTGAAGATAATCCCCAGAATATGCTCATCGGATCGTATTGTACAGCTACAGGTGCCGCTGATTTGCTTTTCAGGTATAAAGTCTCGTCGCAATGGTCGGCTTGTCTGCAGGCCGGTGTAATTCATTTTTCGAACGGACATACCCGCTTGCCGAATCTGGGGATAAATATGCCCTATGTGATGCTGGGTACAAACTATTGGTTCCGCGAAGAGCCAAAATATCAGGTAAGGTCGAAACTGGCATTCGATGATGCGCGTTCGAAAGGAGTGGTTCGCTATGGTTTGGGATTTCATCAGTTTGGCGAATCGGCAAAGCCATGGGGTGGACCGGTGTATGTGAATCAGGTGTTGTCGATTGCACTGGCTCACAATTATTCACCGATTGCTTTTTTATCATTCGGTGTAAATTTCACCTATTATGATAGCTTTTATCATTTTATGCTCGATCAGGAAGTGCATGAGGTAAATACGCTTTTCAACGAAAGTTGTATGATTACTGTATTTGCTGCACACGAATTTTTATTTGGAAAAATTGGTGTTTACACCGAGCTGGGATTCGATATTTACAAACCATTTTACCGGAAATATGCCCTGTATTACGACAACACACTCAGCCTCGATGAAACCATTAAATCGTTCAACAGTAATAAACTGGGCTTGCAATATCACTTTTTTAAACCCATTGAGCAACACTTCGATGTGATGGCCGGTGTGTATATTAAATCGAATTTTGGTCAGGCCGATTTTTTAGAATGTGCCATAAGTATTGCTTTCTGAATATTTTCGATTATTTTTGAAGGGTAATTTTAAATTTTAAGAATTATGAAAAAACTGATTTTTCTTGCCGCTTTTCTCGTGTTGGGTTTTGGTTTATATGCCCAAAAAGGAGCCTATGCCGGTTTAAACTTTGCCTATAATTCAACCTGGTTGATGAACCCACAGGTATTTGACGATGGTTCAGGTCAGGATATTGACCCTTCGTTTGGTCATTACTATGGCCTTGTGTTGGGCTATAATTTTATTGATAATGTTGGTCTTGAGCTTGATGTGAACTTTGGGAAAATAGTTCAGAAATACACAGGACGACTTAATTATTTTGGTACCGATAATTATAACGATTACAATTCGAAGATTATCATGAAAACTATTGATTTACCGTTGCTGGCTAAGTTTGGTGAAAAATCGTATTTCGAAATCGGACCTGTATTACAGCTTGTAACTTCCGTGGATTATACTATGGATCTCGAAAACGAAAGCAATTTATTTCCTTACTGGTATAAAGATATGATAATGGTTGCCGGAGTTGTCCCTAATGGAACCCGGGATGTACAGGAACTATTTAAAAACAAAGGTTTTGGCTTGGCCATGGGTTTTGGCTCGGATATCGATTTATGGGAAGACAAGCTTGCGCTGAATTTTGGTGTTCGTTTTCAATACATTTTCACCGACCTTCAGGGTGTTAATGGACTGGGCTTAACTTCCGAAAGCCCTTATGTTCCTGAAGATAACCAGAATGATGTAAACGAAAAGGAACGTTTCAAAACCAATCCGTTAATTGGTGGCTTCAAAATAGGTTTGAAATATCGTATTCAATAGTTAACTAACTGATAAAACATTGAGCTGCGCGTTTGTCGTGCAGCTTTTTTTTCGCAGAATGACAATAATATACCTCCCATCAACCGATTCGACAAACCTGGAGGCCAGGCGCCTGATACAATCGAAATCCTGCAACAACCACGATGTAGTACAGTCAGGATTTCAAACCCTGGGGCGTGGACAACAGGGTAATAGCTGGTATAGCCTTGCCGACGAAAACCTGTTGTTTTCGATAGTAAATTTTCCGGAGCATTTTGAGGTTGCCCGTTTTTTCGAATTAACTCAGGTAGCTTCGGTGGCAGTGGTTAAATACCTTTTCAGCCGGGGCATACGCGCACAGATTAAATGGCCTAACGATATATTAGTAAATCGTAAGAAAATTGCAGGTATCCTCATCGAAAACACAATGATGGGCAATTATATTTCCGACTCAATTACAGGCATTGGCCTGAATGTAAATGCATCGGTTTTCCCTTTGGGACTTCAGCAAAAATCCACTTCGATGTTACTGGAAACTTCGCTTGAATATTCAACAAGTGATGAGCTGAACCGATTTATGGAATTCTACAGTGCCGCTATGCGTTACGATAATTTCAGACTCAGGCGCTTATATCATAAGCATTTGTTTGCCATGAATCAGAAGGTCTGTTTCCGACACGGCGATATCGTAAAAACAGCCATTAATGCGGGTGTAACCGACAATGGACAAATCATTATGATTATGCCCGATGGTACGAATCAATACTTTTGGTTCAAAGAAATTGAGTGGTTGATTTAACCTGGCTTAAATCGTATTGTAGGGATACCGCTCAAAGTGAAGTTCCCTAACTTTTTCAAATAGTATTTCTTTTAGTTCAGCAATGTGCAGGCCGGTTTTGGCTGAAACAAATAAACAAGGTGAATTTTCGCGTGCAATCTGTAGTTGTTCGGGTGCAAGCTCCTCAGTTTCGGATGAAAATAAATCGGTTTTATTAAAAACCATCAGTAACGGTTTTTCATGTACACCCAGTTCCCGTAAGGTCGATTTTACCGATTCGATATGATCGGTATGCGATGGATGCGATATATCGGCTACATGAATCAATAAATCGGAATCGCGGGTTTCGTCAAGGGTCGATTTAAACGATTCCACCAAATGATGTGGAAGTTTACGAATGAATCCAACGGTGTCGGAAAGTAAGAATGGCAAATTATTAATTACCACTTTTCGCGTTGTGGTGTCGAGGGTGGCAAACAGTTTGTTTTCGGCAAAAACTTCCGATTTACTCAGTACATTCATCAATGTCGATTTTCCGGCATTGGTATAGCCTACCAGAGCCACCCTGATTACCTTACCCCGGTTCTTGCGTTGAACCAGCATTTGTTTGTCGATTTGCTTGAGTTCTTCTTTTAGGTATGCAATGCGGTCGCGAATTACCCTTCGGTCGGTTTCTATTTCGGTTTCACCGGGTCCTCGCAGTCCGATACCTCCCCGCTGACGCTCGAGATGAGTCCAAAGACGGGTTAATCGGGGAAGTAAATACTGGTACTGAGCAAGTTCTACCTGAGTTTTTGCATATGAGGTTTTGGCGCGCATAGCAAAAATATCAAGAATTAAATGGGTGCGGTCGAGAACCCGTACTTCGATGGAATTTTCGATATTACGAAGTTGGGTTGGACTCAGCTCATCGTCGAAAATGGCAAACCCGATGCGGTTTTCGAGTACGTAGTTTTTAATTTCTTCGAGTTTTCCTTTACCTATATAATAGGTTGAACTGGGTTTCTCAAGTTTCTGCGTAAAAACTCTGGTAGTTTCGATGCCTGCCGTTTCGGCCAGAAATCTGAGTTCATCGAGGTACTCGTA
>JAGOEF010000115.1 GCA_017997855.1 Bacteroidales bacterium | reverse complement strand
TTGGTCGGGTAATGATTCATGTATTTTTATGTATCTGATAATCTTAAAGATACGATAATTTACACAATCAACCAACTGATAGTCAATATATTAATTCATTATTTTCATAAATTTAAACAGTTTCTTATTTTTTGTTTTTAAAACATTTTCGTTATCGTTCTTTGTTTTGATATGTTTGTTTTTATTTCTCGGCTGGAATAATGAATTCTAAATGAACAAAAAACATTCTGTATCAAGTAAAAATGTACCAATAACACAAAATTATTATGGAAGAAGCTTTTGCCATATCGATTAAAGACACCGACATATACCAACGCGAACAATTGGTTTTATCACAAGTTAATTTTCAGTTAATCAACGGGGAATTTGTTTTTCTGATTGGTAAAGTGGGTAGTGGAAAATCAAGCCTTATTAAAACGCTGAATGCCGAACTGCCTGTTTTCAATGGAGAAGCTAACGTTGCCGGTTATTCTTTGCAAACGATTAAAACTAAAGATATTCCATTCCTTAGAAGAAAAATTGGAGTAGTTTTTCAGGATTTTAAACTTCTTACCGATCGTTCTATCTACAAGAACCTCCACTTTGTGCTAAAATCTACCGGCTGGACCGATGAAAAGGCGATGAATGAACGTATCGATTCTATTCTTGAAGAAGTTGGAATGGTTGCCTTCAAGCAAAAAATGCCACATCAGCTTTCGGGAGGAGAACAGCAGCGTATTGTCATTGCCCGCGCCCTGCTCAATAACCCTGAAATTATTTTGGCCGATGAACCAACCGGGAACCTCGATTTCGACACGTCGGTTGGCATACTCGAACTGTTCAAAAAAATCAACAGCGAAGGCAAAACCGTGCTAATGGCAACCCACGATAAACTGGTCGTTGATAAATATCCTGCACGTACCCTGATTTGCTCAGAAGGAAAACTTATAGATGCAGGTATGTCGCAAGGAGAGCAACTCGATTTCAGGTCGTTTATCGATTAGTAATATTTTGGTCGTTTCCCCGACTCTTTTTTTATGTAGTCAAACAAGCTTTCATCGCTGGCAAAGGGGAGAAGTGCACGATAACTATTAGGTAAATCAGAAAGTAAAACATATTGTTCATCTTCAGCACTGCCACCAAGAATTCCGGTGCCATTTTTTATATTGGTATAAACCAACACCGGATCGGAAAAAAGATCGTACCCCGATGACGTTTGATTATCAACTGTTTTTAAATAATAGTAATAATCGCGCGATAATGATACAAGACTAACCCTGAAAATCTGTAAAAAGTATTCAGTTTTTTGAGCTTCATAATTCTGATAATCTGTAGTATACGTAAATTCAATATCATATTGTTTTCCATCAAATAGCTGGTCAGTAAAAACGCCGAAACGATTGCCTGAGCCAGTATCAATAATATCGGTGCCGGTATTGTAGCCAAAAACCGGATCATTAGAAGTGATATAATTAGTATAACTATAAGGATTTAAGTAAGATATCTCACCTGTTTGAGGGTCAAAAGATACAGTCATGGATGCGTTTTCTACTTTTATACGATAAAAATTATCACCAACAGGGTCAGTAAATTTCAATGATGCTTTACGCTCATTCATTGTTGAGAAGTTGTCGTTTACTTTTACTGAAAACGTATCCAATTTGTCAATACCGACCATGAAAGGGATTTCGGTCTCGGCTGTTACATCATCAAATCCTTCGGCACTGACTTTCAACTGATATTTTCTGCCGGGTTCTATTTTTATTTGCGAATTTACATAGTTGCCCTTTTCATAAACAACAAATATGGGATTACCATCAAAATTGTAATAATTGGAATAAAGTGAATCGACCTCAGATACAAAGTCAAAATCGGTGCTTGTATTATAACCATCTGAAAAAGATACAGAAGCGTCTTTAACGACAGGAAAAAACAATTCAGTTTCAAGAGCAGAAACCGAACGTGTAAGATCTATACTTACTGAGCTATCGGGCTGTAACATGCAGTTAACAACTAACATGGGCTCAATTTCGTCTTCATCAAACTCGAGTACTTTCTGACAACCTAAAATGAAAAATGTGCTCATGAAAAGCGAAAAAGCAAGAACTGAAATATTTTTTTCAGACTTGAACTTAAATATGCTGGCTCTTATTTTCATTGTGATCAGAATTTTAAGGTATAAGAAATTGATGGAATAATGGGAAAGATACTCATCTGAATGAGTGCGGGCTCTGCATTCGGTTCATAACCGGAAGAAACAGGCTTCCCTGTTTCAGCATTTTTATAGCCCCAGTCTACATAAAAGGGATTCAGCCTGTTGTATGCATTATATGCTGAAATACTGAATGTACTTTTCCCCAATTTACTCACCCGATGGAAGTTAACACCAACATCGACGCGATGATAGGCCGGCATACGGAAGTTATTTCTGCTCTCGATATACGTTAAGCTTTGATCATATCCATCTGAAATACTTTCATTTTGTTTGTATGTTTGCTTGCCCAGGGTAACGGCATTACCGGTTCCGTATACCCAGGTAACTGCAACATCCATGTGCTTTGTGATCTCGTTGGTAACCGAAATACTTATATCGTGACGGCGGTCATAACGAGCATAAAACGGGCGCCCGAAATTGAGGTTATCAAACTGCCGCTCGGTCCACGAGAGGGTATAACCAATCCAGCCAGTTGTTTTTCCGAGTTTTTTTTCAAGAAGCAATTCAGCGCCACTCGACCAACCATTGCCCAGTTCAACTAAGTCTTCCCATCCTTTGCCCGACAAAATATACGAAGCACCATCCTTATATTCAATCAGGTTGCTCATGGTTTTGTAATATCCTTCTACTGAAAAATCAAGGTCATGTGGTAATTTAAAAAATGCACCTACCGCATATTGATGCGATTTTTGAGGCTTAATTCGTTTAGTGGTAGGCAACCACAAATCGGTGGGCAAACTTATTGTAGAACTGCTAAGCAGATGGATATTCTGTGACATTTTGCTGTACGAAGCTTTCAGCGAGAATTGTTCATTTACAAGGAAACGCAAACTAGCCCGCGGTTCAAGTGAAGGATAAAATACATCCTGAACGCTGAAACCAAGCAAGTGTAAGCCGATATTTGCTTTCAAACGAGAAGTGATATCGAAATTATCTTCGGCAAACAAATAGGCTTCGTGGGCATAAATCGGATCGTTCCCCAACTCAAGGTTAAAGTCACCATCGGGTTCATTATTGGCTGCCGATTGAATTCGGGTTACCCCAGGTTCAAAAGTGTGATAAATGTATCCAGAACCAAATTTCACAGCATGTTGGGGCACCGGAAAGTAATCAAACTCAGCCTTTGCCGACCAGTCGTCGATCCCGGAAAGGTACTTGAAAAAATCCCTCGATTCAGGCGAATCGGAACTGCTATTGCGGTAATCGTAACTAATAAAAAAATTATACTTGCTGTAAGTAGCGATAAAATTCCCAAATAATTTATTTGAAAACAGATAGTTCCAACGCAAAGCACCCGTGGCATTTTGCCAGCCTATGTTAACTTCGTTACGACTTTTATAGGTAACCGATTCGTAAGTGTATTCCGATTTGTCTTTTACATAAAGCTTATCTTGTCCAAAATATCCGCTTAAATAAAGCCGGCTTCGTTCAGAAAAAATATGGTTTATTTTTGCATTCAGGTCGTAGAAATAATAGCCAGCCCTTAAGTTATCGCCGTCACTAAGTTTAAGCAGAGGCTGCAACAGCAGATCCCCGTATGTTCGCCTCCCTGAAACGATGAACGAAGTCTTGTTTTTCACAATTGGCCCTTCAAGTGAAAGCCGCGATGAGATGATCCCAAGAGACGCTTCACCTTCGAATTCCTTCATGTTGCCTTCCTTCATATTGATATCAATGACCGATGAAAGCCGGCCTCCAAAACGGGCAGGGAAGCCTCCTTTGTATAGCTTAACAGTTTTTATTGCTGAAGGGTTAAACACCGAAAAAAAGCCCAATAAATGATTGACGTTATACACAGGTACCCCGTCGAGCAAAAAAAGGTTTTGGTCGGGGCCGCCACCTCGAACGTAAATACCACTTGTGCCTTCTGTTCCTGATTTTACCCCGGGAAGCAGCTGCAACACTTTAAGTAAATCAGGTTCTCCCATAAAAAGAGGAATTTTTTGCACCTGAATTACAGGAAGCTCAACCATGCTCATTTCGGTATTGTGAACTTTGCGGGCTGCTTCGCCATATACGGTTATCTCCTGAATTTCGGCGTTTAATTCTAATTCGATATTGATTACTGTATCGCTTACCAAGTTAAATGAGACTTCAAACGGCTCAAAACCAACAAAAGAGTAGGTGAGTGTTTTGTGATCTTTGGGAAGGGTAATGCTGTAAAAACCAAACGTGTTGGTGGTGGTGCCCTGCAAACTGTTTTTTTCGTATACGTTGGCATTTATAAGCCGTTCTCCCGACGACTTATCGATAAGATATCCGCTAACAGTAGCCCGTTGAGCATGCGATAATGTACAAATCAGCAGTGAAATAATTAAAAGGTGGATTTTTTTCATTGTGGTGATTGGGTGTTACATTTTCTATGTTTTTTCATTAATAACCATCCGAGCAAAAGGCACCATATCGTGGGTTGCAAATTCATGGTTAAGGTACTTATAATAACCCGTAATTGCAATCATTGCTGCATTATCAGTAGTGTAGCGTAAGGGGGGAAGAAAAATGCGCCATCCTCTTTTTGCTGCTTGTCGCTCTATTTCGCCCCTGAGCCCTGAATTAGCAGAAACACCTCCTGACAAGGTTATTTCGTTGATCCCGGTTTCTTTTGCTGCCCGAACCAGTTTGCCTACCAACACATCGACGATTGTTTTCTGCAACGAGGCACACAGATTCGCTTTATTCTCTTCAATATAGTTAGGATTGAGTTTCAATTGATCGCGCAAGTGGTACAAAAAGCTTGTTTTCAACCCACTAAAACTATAGTTCAATCCTTCAATTTTAGGCTTACTCAATTCAATAGCATCAGGGTCACCCTCTTTTGCCAGGCGATCAATAGCCGGACCGGCAGGATAGGGCAGGCCCATCACTTTTCCGCACTTATCGAAAGCTTCGCCAGCCGCATCATCGATCGTCTGACCAATTACCTCCATATCGAGGTGGTTTTTTACTACTATGATCTGCGAATTTCCTCCCGACACCAACAAACAAAGATGTGGAAAACGTGGTTTGTCGTTGTCGTCGTCGTTTTCTTTAATGTAATGGGCAAGCACATGTCCTTGTAAGTGATTAACATCAATCATGGGAATATCAAGCGAAAGCGATAAGCCTTTGGCAAATGAAGTGCCCACAAGCAAAGAGCCCAAAAGTCCGGGACCTCTCGTAAATGCTATGGCTGTAAGCTGGCTGGCATCGATAGATGCCTGCTTGAGCGCTACATCGACCACCGGAACCACATTATGTTGATGTGCCCTTGAGGCCAGTTCGGGCACAACACCCCCATATTGTTCATGAACTTTCTGGCTGGCTATAACATTCGACCTGATTACTCCGTTTTCTATAACAGCAGCCGAAGTATCGTCGCACGAAGATTCTATTCCAAGTATGATAACTTTATTATTATGTAGCATATACTTTATTTTCTTTGACTAGAACCAATTTCTGGTCTAAAAATTGTTATTTTGTATGATCTTATTTTTGGGAGGACAAAAGTATTAAAAAAACAATAAATATATTGCTGGTTATTATATCGCTACTGTTTTTAACACTGGCGATTGGCTATGGTATTT
>JAGOEF010000114.1 GCA_017997855.1 Bacteroidales bacterium | reverse complement strand
AACTGAAGGTGAAGAACTGGGTAAGGGTGAAGTTTTCGGCTCGATTGAGGCTGTTAAAACTGCTTCTGATTCGTATATGCCTGTATCGGGCGAAGTTCTGGAAGCCAACGAACTGGTGAAGGACGATCCGACACTGGTGAATTCCGACAGCTTTGGTAAAGGATGGCTGATTAAGATAAAAATCAGTGATCCCGCCGAACTGGCTGAGTTGATTAAACCTGCCGAATATGAAACTTTGGTTCATGCCTAAGCCATGATGTGGTTTTTACAAAAGTCCATTTACCCGCGGGTTGATGGACTTTTTTTTAACTGAAAACTATGCGCGAAAATATTGTCATAATCGTATCGGGAGGATCGGGCGTAAGAATGAACGCTGATGTTCCGAAGCAGTATATGGAAGTTGCCGGACAGACAATACTTGGGCATTGTGTGGGTCGTTTTGCCGGAAATGCCCGGATAGGTGCTATTGTGGTGGTGGCTCACCCGGATTATTGCGGACTGGCGGCCTCGATTGCTGAAGCTGCTGCTGAGGGCAAACCGGTGAGGATTGCCGAAGGCGGAAAGCAACGCTACGATTCGGTGTATGCCGGGTTGAAAGCCGCGCGAATGATTGCCACTGACTGTAATGTGCTGGTGCATGATGCGGTACGACCGAATGTTGATAAGGGGGTGATTGACGGGGTGATTGATGCGCTGGAGGAGTATGAAGCTGCTTGTCCGGTGGTGGCAGTGGCCGACACGGTGTTGCAATTGCAGGACGGGTTTCAGCCGAAACCGCTGAACCGTAATGAAATTAAGCTGGTGCAAACACCGCAGGGTTTTAGGATGGAGAAGATTTGGTTTGCGTATAATGAGTTTTTGGGACAAAGTAATTTTGAACCTACTGATGATGCGAGCATATACCTGCGGTATGCGTTTAATGCCGATATGGCGATTACGCAGGGCAATCCTGATAATTTTAAGATTACGTGGCCCGGGGATGTGGGGCGGTTTGAGCAGTTGTTTAGAAGGGGTATGTAGACGCAAGCGTGGTGCTTCGACAGGCAGCAACCGACGCTTGTTGTATGTAAAATTATTATTTGGAGAATACTACTATGCCCACCAATTGAAGTTATCAGAAACAATAATTTCGTTTTTCTCTAAATGATGCGTTGTTTTCATGGGAATTGTTCTAATACCTAAATGATATTTGTTTGCCAATGCCCTAATTTCTTGAGTGTCATCATAAGTTAACATGAATTTGCCCTGAATTTTCGACGTTAAATAAAACAATTTTTCGTGGTCGATTTCGAAATGGGTGTAAAGGCGTTTCCCAGCAAGAGTGTATGGGGGATCAATGAAGAAGTAGGCTTTTTTGTTTTCACGATTTTGTTCTATTATTTGGAACGCATCTGTTTGCAAAAACTGTATTTTATGTTTTACATGATCAATGGCTCTTATCCTATCGGAAAGCGTTTTAGCATACCAACGAGATGCAATGCCCTTTCCGTTTTCACCGTTTTTTAACATTCCAGACCCTTTGGCAATAATTCCACCATGAAAAACTCTATTTTTAAGTATGGTGCAGAATGCAATGTCTTTAATTTCTTTGTTGGGGTTGTTGAATTCTTCGTTAACATTTTCGATAGTAAGTTCGAAATTCAAAATTTTATCGGCAAGCCATTTGTTTTTGCCATTTAGAATTACTTCCCAAACAGCAGCAACTTCTCCGTCTAATTCAACCATTGTAATGTGTTCGGCAAGGTTTTCGAATGCTGCGGTTAAACTTATAATTCCGCCGCCAACAAATGGTTCAATTAGAACTTTTTGGGAAGCCTCTTGTCGTAGCCAACGCCGGACTGTTGGAATTAACCAGGTTTTTCCACCGGGATATCGAAATGGGCTTCTTTGAGGAACAGAGGCAACATTTACAACTGTGTTTTGTTTCAGTTGTAACTCTGCTTGTTGAAATATGCTTAATTGTTCACCCATTTTAACTGATGATTATGTCGGAAAGACTTGGTGTGTCGGGAGAATTACCATCTAATTGTTCATCAAGCTTATCTTGAAGTATGGTAATGAAATCTTCAACTTTTCCTGGTTCAGGTGTTGTTATTCTGAATAAAGCTGCCTCAAACTCGGTGTAAACCGTTTCGACTAAAGTCAAATTGTACTGATTTGTTGTATTATCAAGAATTAAATCGTATAAAAACCAAGCAATATCAGCTTTTTCTTTAGTGACAGTTGGAAGTTTTGGTAACGTATCGAAGAAAGATTTTTGTAATGCAACGGTTTGTTTTTTTCTCCAAGTATGGAAGATACCTCCTTTGTAAAGCATTTGGGGTATTAAACGCTTTCTGGATGATGAGAGGTAGTCGGGTTTAGGAGAATTATAGCTGCTACTCCAATTGAACTCTTGTGAGGGTTTATTTAGGTAGCTGTCGAATGGATTTCGAAGATTGCCAGAAATGTAAACACCTTGAACCTCAAGAGATACAAAGTCGATAAGCTGCCCTTTTTCGTTATATGCGACAATAACAAAGTCGATATTACCAGCAGATTGCCCGTTGTTGTCGAGCAATTTGATTTCGGAAAGGGAAGTCCATTTGGTTTTTTCGCTAAAAGCAAATTTTGCAGCATTTTCGATGATGAGCCAATCTTCGCGAAACCTGGAGGGGCAAGTAATAACAGGGTGATTGCAATGAAAGACACTACAAACTCCTAAAGGGTCGTTTGCTTTGTCTTTTGTGCAGTTGGGAACTTTGTTGTTGAATGGACATAGTTTTTTATCGCGGTATCGTTTTGCTTTTGCTGTTTGGTTTATGATAGGGAAGCCAAAAACTTCTGCTAAAGGATTGTTGTTTTTTGTTTCAGTCGTCATAAGGCAAATTTACACAATTTATTTTTTTGTTAGGTGGTTTGTCAACAATTTATGGATATTAAATCTTTTATATCTGTGTTGATATTTTATTTAAGAAAATACGAAAAATTCTTACATTCGCAGTTGAGATAGTTGATGTATGGATAACGACTGGAAAAAGAGGCTTGGTGTGGTGTATTCGACGAATGCGGATTTTGGTTATGCGCATGAGGAAACGCCGGAAGCGGAGTTGCTGCCGCCTGCAAAGCAGCTGCTGTATGTGGAACTGGACCGAAAGCAGCGCAAGGGTAAACAGGTTACGCTGATCAGCGGGTTTGTGGGGCCGCAGGATGCGCTCGACGAATTGTGCCGTAAACTGAAACAGCACTGCGCTACGGGTGGCTCGGCCAAGGATGGCGAAATTTGTATTCAGGGCGATATGCGCGAAAAGGTGATTGCATTTTTGACAAAACTTGAGTATAGAACTAAACGAAAAGGATCGTAAACCGGAAGCTATGGCAAAGGAAAAAATATCGTATAAAGCTGCACTGGAGGAGTTGCAACAGATTTTAAACGAAATCGGTAACGAAAACACTGATATTGATGAGTTGTCGGCCAAGGTGCGTCGCGCTAGCTATCTGATAAGTGAATGTAAAAGCCGGTTGCGTCAGACCGAAGATGAGTTGAATCAGATTTTGAAGGATTTTGGCGAAGCAAAGGCGTAATTTTGGCCCGGATTGATTGATTTTGAGATGATTATATTACTTTTGTGATTGTAATTGAGAATAGTAACCAACAAAACACTCGTACCATGAAAAACCTGTTAACAACAACTGCGCTGATGATAGTGGCAGTATCGGTAATGGCTCAGGGAGCCGGTAATTATGCATTTACGCAAAGTAAGAAGGGTGCAAAATATGATGAGGCGGGCAATTATGATAAGTATAATTTTGAATATAATGCCAATCAGTATCAGTATCAGCAGCCGGCTTATGCATCGAATGCCAGTGATAGTGTGTATTATGTTACGGCGAGTGTGCTGATGAATGTGCAGCCCGATTCGTATGTGATGGTGTTGGGTATGAGTCAGGTTGGCGAAAGTCTCGAAGTGTGTCACCAGTTGCTCGACCAGCGTATTGGCGATTTTAAGAAGCTGTTGCTTGCCGAAGGCATTGCCGAAACCGATATTTATATTGACTTTATTTCGCAGGCTCCGATTTTTGCTTATGAAGAGGAGAAGTCGTTGTTCAGCAAGAAGTATGTGAAAATCCCCAAGGGCTTCGAACTGAAGAAGAACATGCACATTAGGTATAAACAGCGTCCGCAAGCCGATAAGATTATTAAAGGAGCTGCTGCATCTGAAATTTATGATATTATTAAGGTGGATTATATTTTGAATGACAAACAGAAAGTGCTGGATGAAATGCGCACGAGTTGTGTTACGATTGTAAACGACAAGGCAAAAGACTATGCACCGCTGGGTATTACCAATCCGGTGATGTTTCGCACTTACGAGGAATCGCATTATTGCTATTATCCGCTGCAGCGTTACGAAACTTTTATGTCGTACACACCCGACAATTCGAAGGCATTGTCGCCCACAGCCAACCTGCAAAACGAAAATGCTAAGATTAATATTTATTACAATAAGGTGTCGGATAATAGTTATGATAAAGTGATTAATCCCGATGTGCTTGAGCCGGTTTTGCAGTTTACTTATACAGTGAGAATGAAAACCGTATTAAAGAAAAACAACTAAATAATTGGCATAATTTTCGATATGCCTGATGGCTGAAATAACAAAATAAACATACTATGAAGAAACTAAGTGTATTAATGGTTGCCGTGCTGGCTGTGATTTCGCTGAATGCCCAAAACCGACTGATTGTATTCAGCGATGAAGGCGAAAAATTTGTAATGTTTCTGAACGGCGAGCAACAAAACCATGATCCGGCCGTGAATGTGAAATCGGCAGACCTGAATTCGGATTCGTACCGTGTGAAAATTGCTTTTAACAACAAGAGTATCCCGGAATTGAATAAAAACGTGTATTTCCCGGAACCGAATAAAGAGTTTACATTTTCGGTAGCCAAAAACAAAAAAGGTGAATACACCCTGAAGTTTGTCAGTGAAGCTCCGTTTACGGCACAATCGAAACCGACAACTCCTTCGGGAAATGTTACCGAAGTGGCTTATGAGACCCCTCAGAAAACCGAGACTCCACCTGCTCAACCGGCGCAGACTCAAACGGTGAATCAGACCATTACGACCGATATCAATGCGCAAACAACCGGTACAAGCGGAAACACCGAAACCATTGGACTGAATATGACCGTGGGTGAAAATGGTATGAATGTAAGTGTTACCGATCCTGATGGACAAAATGTTCAGTTTAATATGAATGTGAATGTCGATGATCCGAATATGACAGGTACTTCAACCACTGTGACCACCACATCAAGCGAAGCAGACCGTGGTAGCGACGAAACCCAACATCAAGTAACTGTAAGCGACTTTTACATGGGCAAATACGAAGTTACGTTTGAGCAATACGATGTGTTTTGTACTGCCACCGGCAGAACAAAACCATCAGACCAAGCTTGGGGCAGAGGTAAACGACCTGTGATAAATGTAAGTTGGAACGATGCCATTGCCTATTGCGAATGGTTAACCAAGCAAACCGGCAAAACCTATCGTTTGCCCACTGAGGCGGAATGGGAGTATGCTTGCAGGGCAACTTCGGCCACTGAGGTTACTCGAAGTGTCGAAGTGTCCACCCCCTTTAACACCGGTAATTGCTTGAGTACCTCGCAAGCAAATTACAATGGCAACTATCCGTATGGCAGCTGCAGCAAAGGGGAGTATAGGCAAAAAACATTGCCTGTGGGCAGTTTTAGTGCCAATGCGTATGGTTTGTAC